>CASUON010000031.1 GCA_949457475.1 uncultured Lachnospiraceae bacterium | reverse complement strand
ACAGTAACTATGTGGATTTCAGCGGATGATGCTGTTGTTCCATGAATAATTCAAGGTAAAGTATCTGGTTTTGATCACAGTATCCATAGGTGTAAATTACATAATAGCGAAGGCCATGTATAAGCCTGTCGGCTCGCGTGGGGGGGTATTGCATCTAGGCGGTGGCTGATCACTGGTATTTTGTTTAATATCGGGATGATTGGATATTTCAAATACCGGGATTTCTTTGTTGAAAACATGTATTCCTTATTTGGAAAAGAATTTACCTTAAAGCATATCATGCTCCCTTTAGGCATTAGTTTTTTCACATTCCAGCAGCTTTCCTTTCTGCTATCGGTATACAATGGGGAGGAAGTAGCAGGAAGGCTGAGGGACTATTGCCTGTTTGTATTGTTTTTTCCGCAGCTTGTAGCAGGCCCGATTGTTTCTTACAGCGAGATGCTCCCGCAATTTAAGGATGAGGGCAAAAGGTATTTTAATTCCAGCAACTTTGCTTCTGGAATATATATGTTTTCCATCGGGTTGTTCAAGAAAGCGGTAATTGCCGATACGTTATCCGTATTTGCAGATAATGGATTTGGAATGACCGATATCGGGTTTGCTGCCGGCTGGGTAATCTCATTAAGCTATACGTTTCAGATTTATTTTGATTTCTCGGGATACTCTGATATGGCGGTGGGGCTTGGAAGGATGTTTAATATAGATATTCCGTTTAATTTTGATGATCCTTACCGGTCGCGCAGTATCAGCGAGTTTTGGCGCAGATGGCATATAACGCTTGGAAGGGCGCTTGGCACGTATATCTACAAGCCGCTCGGCGGCAGTAGAAATGGCCTGCCGCACACATGTATCAATCTATTCCTCACTTTTCTTGTCAGCGGGCTTTGGCATGGGGCCGCATGGACATTCGTTATATGGGGGGCGGCACATGGAATCTTTGCTGTATGCGAGAGGATAATGGGGCACAGGCTTGAAAAGATCCCGGGATTTTTAAAAATTGCTGCGACGTTTTTGATTGTGAATACCCTTTGGGTGCTGTTTCGGGCAAAAGACTTTGCAGAAGCGCGGGAAGTATATAAAGGTATGGCTGCTATTGGAAATATCGGGCTTTCACAGCTCGATACAGTGGTTGGGCATACAGCATATATGAACTTTCCTCTCATGATAGATCTGGTATATATATTCGTTCTATTGGCTGCTTTATTCTTCGTAATATTTAAAGGAAAGAGTAGTATAAATCGTTTCCATGATTTTAAGCCTTCCTTAGGGAATCTCGTGGCGGCGGCAGTACAATTCTCAATAGCATTGCTGTTTTTGTCACGAGAGAGCACGTTTGTCTATTTTAATTTTTAATTTTAAGAGGAGGCAGGTGCCAATGATTGGGAAAGAAACAGGAAAGAAAAATAATCCTATCATCATGCGTCCCGGAAAGTGGACGGTGGGATTTTTTGGAATTGTATGCTCCCTTTTTATGATTTTTTCCCTTGTAGTGTATGTGGTTGATCCGTTTTTCCAGTTTCGAGTGAAAGACCATTCGTATATGCTAAACGGATGGTTTGTAAGCGGCGGACTAATCGAAAATTATGATTACGATACGCTGATTATCGGGTCGTCAATGACGCAGAACTTTGACATGGATAAGTTTAGGGATAAATTAGAAGTAAACCCGCTCCATATCGGACTGGGTGGGATTAATCGGGTTGAAATACAGGATTTTATGAGAATCGCTTATCAAGTCGGAAAGGCGGATCAGTATTATATTTGTACAGATTTAACCGCGTTTACGGATGATACCCATAAGAGCCGTTATCCCGCATACCTGCTACGTCAGGATATGCTATCGAGGGTTCAATATTTCCTGAGTTATGAAGCGTGGTTTCGATATATGCCAGTTGATATGGCGCTTTTGGCTGCAAATAAGGCGGGTGTGGGACTGCCTGAAAAGTTCCGCTATAAGATGAGTGTAGACCGTCTTGGGGACTGGGGATTAGAATATGAATTTGGAAAGGACATCGTGATTGACAATTATATCAATGAAAGATATGCGGTATCACAAGTCGATACGACGGATCTCTATAAGCGGATGACAGAGCATATTGATTGGTATCTAGATATGTTTGATTTCGATAAGGGAGAACATATTTTTTTCTTTCCGCCGTATTCTTCGCTGTATTGGTGCGACGCGCAGGAAAAAGAATACTTTCATGCCTACTTAATGGCAAAACAATATTTTATGAAAAAGGCGCGGGAGAGGGGCGTCCATACGATCTATGATTTCCAATCTGCCGTTTTTACCATGGATTTGGACAATTATAAGGATACGACACACTTTGCACCGAAAATCAATGATTGGATGATAGAATGTTTTGCAAAGGAAGATTATATGGTTACAGATAAAAATATGGAAAAGCTCCAGCAGAACTTAATAAAGAATACGCAGGCTTTCAAAGAGTCTTATCCAGAGCTGTTTGACAATCAAAAGGCATGCGACGGCAGCCAGGGTTTACAACCCCATGTGGATGAACAGGGCTGATTGCCCCTGCGTGGAAGGCTAGATATGGACGCGAAAACAAAAAACAGATGTCGTTCGGAGTGGCGCTGTCCTATGTATCGATTGCTGTAAGGCTTGCAAGCGGGCTGGTCTATGCGCCCATCATGCTCCACTCCCTCGGCCAGAGCCAATACGGCGTATATTCCCTTTGCACATCGTTTGCCGGGTACCTGACGATATTTAACGCAGGCGTAAACGCCGCATACATAAGGTTTTATGTACAGGGGAAGGCACTGCATGGAGGTGGCGTGGACAAGCTAAATGGGCTGTTTTTTAGGATATTCCTTGCGCTGTCTGCCTTCGCCTTTGCCGGCGGGATGCTGGTCGCACAGTCCTCCCCGGCAATATTCGGTTCCAAGATAACGGCGGATGAGCATGGGCTGGTAAGGGGCTGCTTTACCCTGCTGTCGTTTGTTACGGCAGTCGAAATCTTTACCTGCATGTTCAAATCGTTCCTTATGGCGAATGAGGAATTCATCTTTGCGAAGTGCACAGATATCCTATCCGCCGTCATCCAACCTGCGATAGCGGCTCCCCTGCTGCTGCGTGGCGCGGGCTGCATGGCGGTCATCGCAGTGCACCTGGGGGTGGCGGCGGCGGTGCTGCTGCTCGATGCGGCATTCTGCTGCAAGAAGATGCGCATCACGTTTGCCTTTGCCAGGGTGGATGAGGGCTTGGTGCGCAATATCGGGCAGTTTGTTGGGTTTATCCTGCTCCAGAGTATTTTTGACCAGCTGAACTGGGGCATCGACAAATTTATCCTGGCTAGGGTGCAGGGGACGGCCGAAATATCTATCTATTCGGTGGGAGGGACCTTCAATAGCTATTACTTTACAATAGGGGCGGCTGTTTCCGGGGTGTTTATAGCGGAGATCAACAGGGCGGCAGCCAGGGGCGACGATGAGAGGATCCACCGTTTGTTCCGGAAAACCTGCAAGCTGTTTACGTACCTGATAGGGTTTATCATGGCCGCGTTCCTTTCTTTTGGGGATCTATTTATCAGGCGCTGGGCAGGCGGGGGGTATAAAAAAGCCTTTACGGTCGGCTGGCTGCTGATGCTCCCGGTAACCGGGGTGCTTATTACAGGGATCGCGCAGGATATCGTCCGGGCGAAGAACAAGCACCAGGCCCTGATCCTGATAAATTTTGGGGTATGCGTTGCCAACGCCATAATCAGCGTCCCGCTTGCGAAAGGCTGGGGGGCGGTAGGGAGCGCCTTTGGGACATTCCTGGCGGAAATTGTAATCTGTTTCATTGTCAATCCAATCTATTATAAAAAATGCATCCATTTACATATGGGCGTTGTAGGCAGGGACTTTTTAAGGTACCTGCCTGGCGTCATACCCCCGGCCTTGTATGTTGCCGCCATCCGTATGTTTGGGCTGGTGGAGGCGTCCTATGCATCGATCGCCGCATACGGGCTTGTGTTTACTGCGATTTATGCTGTGTCGGTATGGTTCTTGTCGATGGATAGGGGGGACAGGGTGGAGGTGCTTCGTTTTATTAAAAGGTAGAGTTTTCCGAAGGCTTCTATGCGCAAGGAGAAGATTATGGCAGATCGTATATGGACTTGAGTAAGATAGTCTGCTAATTCTGTTAATAAAAGCTTATATTATTTGGAGGAAACAATGGACGGATGCTATCAATTGAGCAATGGGGTCCAAATCCCTAAAATTATGATTGGCACTTACAATATTTTTGGGGAGGAGGCCAAGACCGTATTTTTGAAGGCGTACGAGGTAGGGTACCGGGCGGTTGATTGCGGGAGGTATTATAGGAACGAGGGGGACTGGGGAGAAGCCATCAAGGCTTCCGGGGTTGACCGGAAAGAGATATTTATCCAGACAAAAGTCAGCCATGCGGATGAAAAAAACGAGGGGTTTGATGTAGTCAAGGACTTTGAGGCCACGCTTAAGCATTTTTCTACGGATTATATCGACTGCCTGCTCATCCATTGGCCAAACCTTGACACCCTTGCATCGACGTGGAGGGCGTTGGAAATATTATATAAGGCTGGAAAGGTACGGGCTATTGGTGTGAGCAATTTTCGGAAGGAGCACTTTGAAATATTGGGGCAGTCCGCCGAAATCGCCCCTATGGTTTTACAGATAGAAAGGCACCCCTGCAGGCACCAGCGCGGAAGCTACGAATACTGCAAAGAAAACGGCATCCAGCTTGAGGCATACCAGCCGATAGCTGTAGGCAGGCCCGAACTGATGGGGAACCCGCTGCTGGTGGAAATCGCAAAAGGGCATGGCTGTACCGTCCCCCAGGTAGCCCTGGCCTGGAATATTGCGTCCGGCGTGGTGCCCCTGCCAAGGTCGAGGAATGCGGCGAGGCTAAAGGAGAACTTTGATGCCATGCATATTAGCCTGACGCAGTGGGAGATGGAGGCCATCGACCATGACAGGGCCCATTATTTTCGGGCATTGCGGGAGGGGGCGGAATACCCCGGCTATTGGGACCGCATCCACTATGTGGACGTCGAGGCGTACCTATCAAAAAGTATATTTAATGAAACGGTACCCAGGGGGAGGGTTTAGGATGGTTTATGCTGTAATTGTGGCAGCCCTTGCCATAGCCTTTCTGTTGATATCTGAAAAAATCTTTGAGGGCACAAATTATTACAAAAATGCAGATGATGAATTTGCCAAGTTAAAAGGCGATGGCAAAGTTGACTTTGTAAATACTGGGAGCACCTTTGCTTTTTATGGGATCGATTATGGCAGCTGCGGCGTCAATGGGTTGAACCTGGCGCTCATCCCGCAGTCAATTGAAAATGACTTCCGGATGCTCAAACACTATGAGCACCGCTACCATGACGGGGCCTGGGTCCTGATTGCGATCTCAGACCTGGCATTTGCAAAGAAGGGCTATACGCAGGCCCGGGCAGTGGAAAAGTATTATAAGCTCCTAAAACCGGGGGAGCTTGGGGCATACCATGCACTGCGGGCGGCCAGGGCGAAGTACCTGCCAGTGGCATACAGCTGGAAGAATTTTCTGCGGTTCTGCCGGGATGTAAAAAGGGACGTAGAATATGGGTCCCGCGTGAATGAACATGACGAAGAAGGGGTAGCTGCAGATGCGTACAAAAGGTGCATGGCCTGGGCGCAGGAGTTCTCCCTCTCCGATTTCCAGGATGGGTCCCAGGCGGACAAATTTATAGACAGCTTCAAATATACGACACAGACAGTATCTGAAATGATCGCGTGGTGCCTGGAAAAAGGCTACCGGCCAGTGCTGGTCAACCTCCCCGTGTCTTCACAGATGCTGGTGAATTTTTCGGGGGAGTTTTTAAACGCGTTTTATTACGACAATATCAAGGCGGCGAACCAGAAGAAGGTCCCATTTATCGACCTGCAGGAAGACCCGCTGCTGTCGGACTACCTATTATACCTGGATTCATGCCGGTTAAATAAAGCTGGCAGGGAGGTAGTTACAAGGCTGCTCCTTAGGCAGGTTGGGCTGCTGGCTGGGAAGGCAGGTGCTGAAACGGGGGGATGCATATGATTGGAAAACTGAAGGTGCTGGCAGGGGTGGATATATGCAAATTTATAAAATGGAACTTCCTGTCAAAAAATGTGGTTCGAAACAAAGGCGCGTTTTTAATACCGATGCGGGGGTGTGCCATAGATATTTCCAAATCCGCCAGGCTAACGCTTTGCGCAAGCCTCTATGTAAATGACCCGAAATACAGGCATTCCAGGGAGGAGGCCTACCTGCTGCTGCGTGATGGCGCCGCAATGACGGTTGCCGGGCCCGTCAGGATGGCTTCTAGGAGTACGGTGCAAGTGCAAAAGGGTGCGAGGCTCTGCATTGGGAGGGCCTATATCAACCATGAAGCCTGCATTATCGCAGGATGCGACATGTCGATAGGCGACGGCATCCTGATCTCGAGGGCTGTACGGATATTTGATTCGGACTTCCATAAAGTACTGGATGAAAACGGCAGCCAGACGAACCTGCCAAAGCCAATGGAGATTGGCGACCATGTATGGATCGGATTGGGGGCCGTTGTATTAAGGGGCAGCAGCATTGGCGACGGCGCTGTAGTTTCCGCCGGGAGTGTTGTAATGGGGAAGGTCAAGGCAGGGACATGTGCGTCTGGCAACCCGGCCAGGAGCTTTTCAAAGATCAGGTGGGAAATATGATCGATATTATTGCGAAAATGGAGTGTACGGGGTGCAAGGCGTGCAAAGACGTCTGCCCGGCAGGTGCCATTTCCTATACAACCGATAGGGAAGGCTTTTGGTACCCCAAAGTGGACGGCGCCAAATGTATTAGATGCCAAAAATGCATCCATATATGCCCGTCATTGGTAGGGTATACAAACCCTGGGGCTAAAGAGCCGAAAGTATACGCTGCCTGGGCGCTTGAGGATGGGATACGGCTAAAGGGTACGTCAGGCGGGGTGTTTTACATCCTTGCGCGGGAAATGCTGCGCCAGGGCGGGGTTGTTGCAGCCTGCAAATATACGGCGGACTATAAGGCCGCCTACCATGACGTGGGCAGTACGAGGAAGGACCTGGAAGGTTTCGTTGGGTCCAAGTATTTCCAGAGTGACACGGAAGGGGTATATAAGAAGGTCGGGGAGTTTTTAGAAGGAGGCAGGGGTGTCTTATTTTGCGGGGCACCCTGCCAAGTGGCCGGGCTGAACCAGTATATAGGGGCCGGGGCCACAGGCCTGCTGACGGTCGACTTTATCTGTCGGGGCGTCAATTCGCCAATGGCCTTCCGCAGGTACGTGGATGGCTGCGAGAGGAAATATAAGAGCAAGGTAAAGGTAGTGCGTTTAAAGGACAAGCGCAAAGGGTGGACAAGGCTTGGCACATATATGGAATTTGAAAATGGGAAGTCCTATTACCGGGACCGGGTGACGGACCCATGGGTGAATGGGTTTATCCGTGGGGACCTGTTTATGCGCCCATGCTGCAGCCAGTGCAAATACAAGGAGCGGCTGCGTGTTGCGGATATCAGCATCGGGGACTTCTGGGGGCTGCGGAGCACACCAGAAAACCTATATAAAGGGATTTCCGCCATCCTTGCGAATACGGACAAGGGGATAGCATACATTCAGGCGGTCAAAGGGGAGGTCGCGCTCGTGCCGCATACTTATGAAGAAGTGCTAAAAGGGAATGGGTGCCTGCGCAGCCCGGCCCCGATGGGCAAGCATAGGGATGCGTTTTTTGAAGGGGTTGGACACAGCGAGTTTGAGCCGCTGGTCTGGAAGCTGCTTGGTGAAACAAAACGGAGGCTTTTTATAAAAGAACTGGCATACAGCATCCGTGCCATAATAAAACGGAGGTAAGTGGGATGGACATATTAGAAAAAATCCAGCCGATTTTTCGGGATGTCTTTGACGATGAAACAATCGTAGTGCATGAAGGGACGAAAGCGGCGGATATACAAGACTGGGATTCTTTTGCGCAGATACAGATTGTAACTGGGATTGAGGCATTGTTCCACATTAAATTCTCTACGGATGAAGTAACGGGATTTGAGAATGTAGGCAATGTAGTAGACGCTATCAAAAGGCATATAGGATGAAACAATATATAGGATGGAAAAGGCACAGGGGGCATCTATGAACGAATACCGTTACTCTGAGATAGAAATAGGGCATAAAGAGGCTTTTTCGGCAGTCATTGACAAAAAGAAAATGGAGCTATTCCTCGCAATGACGCAAGATAGCAACCCCCTGCATAACGACCAGGATTTTGCGCTGCTGGGGGGGTATCAAGGAAAAGTCGTATACGGTTTTTTAGTGGCCTCTTTTTATTCAACGCTGGCCGGGGTGTACCTGCCAGGGAAATGGTCCCTAATATATGATGTGCAGGTCGGGATGAACGCGCCGGTCTATATTGGGGATGAACTGTCTGTTTCTGGGGAAGTGGCCGACAAGGACGATGCATACAAAATGCTGACGCTGAAGCTGTTGATTACAAACCAAAGAGGGAAGAGGGTTTCCAAAGGAAAGATGAGGGTGGTAGTCAGAAGATGAGGACGTTATTGGTTACAGGGGCAAATTCAGAAATCGGCGCAGCATACCTGAGGGAGAAGGCCGAAGGATATGGCCGCATCATTGCCCATTACAAAACAAGGCATGACCGGATTGACGCGCTGGTGGAAAGGCTGGGGGATAAGGTGGTCCCGGTCTACGCCGACCTTTCAAAACCAGGGGATATCGACCGGCTGCTGGCCCAGCTTGAAGGTTTCCAGTTGGATGAGTTTTTGCATATTGCAGCGCCAAAGTTTCGCTATACCAGGTTTGCGAAAGCCGACATTGGGGAATTTGAGCTTGAGATGGGCGTAGTCTACTGGTCGTTCCTGCGTATCTGCCAAAAGGCCATCCCCGGGATGGCAAAAAGGGGCCATGGGAAGATATTGTCTATACTTACAGAATATACGGTTACAAACCAGCCGCCATATATGTCACATTATATCTCTGCAAAATATGCTCTGCTTGGGCTTATTAAGAGCTTGGCAAGCGAGTATGCGGCAAAGCATATCCGTATTAACGCAATCTCCCCTGGGATGGTTGAGACAGGGTTTTTGTCGCAAGTGCCGCAATATGTCATCGACGCAAATGCAAAAGAAGCACTGAACAAGAAGAATTTATGCCCGGCAGACCTAGTGCCTGCGATCTGCTTCCTGCTGTCAAATGAATCGGACGCAATAACTGGGCAGAATATTTTACTGCAATAAAAAAGGGATAACTACGCACTGGGGGATGAAAGATGGATGATCTGTTTACGCCGCCGTTTAGCAGCCAGCTACTTTTGAAAAGGAGGCAGATCCGCAAGGAGCTGCTTGCGCAGGGCACAGAGTGGCTGGATAAAAAAATCGCTATACTGGGCGGGTCCACCACATATGATATCAGGCAGGCCCTTGAGCTTTTCCTGCTGGACCAGGGGATACGCCCACTGTTTTATGAAAGCGGACACTGCCAGTACTGGCAGGATGTGATGTTTCAAAATGATGCGCTCTTGCAGTTCCAGCCGGACGTCATATATATCCATACGAGCAACAGGAATATTTTAAAATACCCTGTCCTGTCAAACACAAAGGAGGAAGTAGAAGAACTGTTCCAAAGCACATACCGCCATTTTGCCGGCATGTGGGGGCAGATAGAGGACGTCTATGGCTGCACTGTTATCCAGAACAATTTTGAATACCCGTACTGGCGCTTGCAGGGGAACCGGGAGGCAGCGGACATCCGTGGGTCTGTAAACTTTATAACACGCCTCAACTTGGCATTCGCTGAGTATGCGCAGGAGCATGGCAATTTTTTTATCAACGACATTAATTACCTGTCTGCGGACTATGGGCTTGAAAAATGGGGCGACCCGTTTTACTGGTACATGTACAAGTATGCGCTGGCTATCGATGCCATACCGGTGCTGGCCCACAGTGTTGCAAATATTATAAAATCCCTGTATGGAAAGAACAAGAAAGCGCTTGCGCTTGACCTGGACAACACACTATGGGGAGGCATTATTGGAGACGAAGGGGTGGAAAACTTAAAAATAGGGCCCGAGACGCCGGCAGGGCAGGCATATAGTGAATTCCAGGAGTACCTAAAGGCGCATCGCCAGCTTGGCGTAATACTGAATGTAATTAGTAAAAATGACAGCGCGCAGGCGCTTTCTGGCCTCAACCATCCGGATATGGTTCTAAAGCTGGACGATTTTGTCATGGTCACGGCGAACTGGGAACCAAAGTCGCAGAATTTAATCGATATGGCGCACGCGCTTTCCATTTCCACGGATAGCTTTGTGTTTGTAGACGACAACCCTGCAGAGCGGGAAATTGTCAGGCAGCAGGTGGAAGGCGCGGCAGTTGCGGAAATCGGCAGCGCCCCGGAGCGCTTTATTAGGGCAATCGACCGCATGGGCTATTTTGAGGCCACTACAATCTCTACAGATGATGCCCTGCGGGGGGAGATGTACCATCAGAATACGCAACGGGCGCGGATGGCGGAGGCGTTTGCAGATTATGGCGAATACTTAAGGTCGTTGGAAATGAAGGCGGACATTGCACCATTTACACCGCTTTATTTTGCGCGGATTGCCCAGCTTTCGAACAAGTCCAACCAGTTCAACCTTACTACGAGAAGGTATACGCAGGCAGAAATAAAGCGCATAGCGGAAGACGAAGGATACATCACACTTTATGGAAGGCTTGTGGACAAGTTCGGGGACAATGGCGTAGTTTCTATAGTGATTGGCCGCCAGTCTGGCGTAATGGCTGAGATTGACCTTTGGGCCATGAGCTGTCGCGTTTTGAAGCGGGGGATGGAATCTGCTATGATGGATGCGTTTGTAAAAGCATGTAGGGCGCGTGGGGTTCAAAAAGTTATTGGGTATTATATGCCTACGGCTAAAAACGGTATGGTAAAGGAATTCTTCGCAATGTTTGGCTATAAAAAGATATATGAAGATCACGAAGGCAATACAAAGTGGGAATTACAGGTGGACGATTACCGGCAGATGAATGATGTGATAGAAGGAAAATGAAAGGTATTCAAAGGGGAAGTAGTACATATGGCTGCGGATTATTTCATACATAAAACTAGCATCGTAGACGATAATGTCAAAATTGGCGCAGGTACTAAGATTTGGCATTTTTCCCATATACAAGCAGGGGCAGTCATCGGTTCGGGCTGTTCTTTTGGCCAGAATGTAAACATAGCGAATAATGTTACGATTGGCGATGGCGTCAAGGTTCAAAATAACGTATCGATTTATGAGGGCGTAAACATTGAAGATTATGTATTCTGCGGCCCCAGCTGCGTGTTTACGAACGATCTAACTCCACGCGCCCGCTATCCTAAGGATCATAAGTATTTAAAGACGGTCATTCGTCATGACGCTACACTGGGGGCGAATTGTACCATTGTCTGCGGGCATGAAGTAGGACATCATGCTATGATTGCCGCAGGCGCGGTCGTTGTTTCTGACGTTTTGCCTTACGCCTTGTACGCCGGCGTTCCGGCAAAGCAGATAGGGTGGGTTTGCGAATGCGGCCAGGTGCTGGAGAAGGGGCATGGCCGTAAATATTTCTGTTTGGATTGTAAAAGGGAGTATCTTATTGCAAACGGGGGCTCCTTGTTTTTGGTTCAAAAGGAGTTTGTTCAAGAATCAAAATAAAACAGTAGGATGAAAAGGGCAGGTAGCATGCCGATAGAATTTAGGGATTTAAAGAGACAATATTATGCGATAAAGGATACGATAGATAGCCAGATGCGTTCTATTATAAATGCAACGCATTTTATCTCTGGGCCGCAAGTTAGGGAACTGGAAGAACAACTAGCATCTTATACGGGACGCAAACATTGTATCTCCTGTGCAAACGGTACGGATGCGATTAGCATCGCACTGGCGGCTGCAGGGATTGGGGCTGGTGACGCGGTGTTCGTTCCGGATTTTACTTTTTTTTCGTCCGGCGAATGCCCGGCAGCAGCGGGGGCTGTGCCTGTATTTGTAGATGTCAGGGCCGACACATATAATATCAGTGCGCCGGCCCTAGAAGCGGGCGTTAGGGCGGTTATCGACGAAGGGCGGCTAAAACCGCGTGCTGTTGTGGCGGTAGATTTGTTTGGGCAGCCGTTTGCTTATGATGCAGTACGCGCTGTGTGCGAAAAGTATGGCTTGTTTTTATTAGAAGACGCGGCGCAAGGGATGGGAGGGGCGTATATTTCGCCAAATGGAGGCAAATGGAAGGCCGGCAAGCTGGGGCAGATAAGCACCACAAGTTTCTTTCCTGCAAAGCCGCTTGGATGCTATGGAGACGGAGGGGCTATTTTTACAGATGACGACCACCTTGCGGATCTGTGTCGTTCGATTGCTGTCCATGGCAAGGATACAAAAAATCCAGGGGATCCGGATGCAAAATATAATAATATCCGCTTAGGGATGAACAGTAGGCTGGATACACTACAGGCCGGGGTATTGTTGGCGAAGCTATCTGTATTTAAGGATGCGGAACTGGACGCGGTCAATCATGTAGCGGAAATCTACGCAAAGCGGTTGGGGAACGTTAAAGGGTTACAAATTCCAACGGTTATGGAGGGCTGTTATTCTTCGTGGGCGCAGTATGCGGTGCAATTGCCGCAAGGCTGTAATCGGGCGGAAGTACAAAGGGAGCTAAAAGGGCAGGGAATCCCTACGAATGTATATTATCGCAAGCCCATGCACAGGCAGGGGGCTTTTAAAGGAACCAGAAGTGCCGTGGCGGAATGTCCGGTAACAGAACAATTATGTAGCAAGGTACTGTGCCTGCCGATTCATCCTTATTTGAGAGAGGATGAGGTAGAGTTGGTTGCGGCTAAGTTGAAGGATGCTGTTCAAAGGAGCGTTGAAAAAGGAGAAACGGGCGAAAGGGGGAGTTCCATATAGCAATTCAAGGGAAGGGGGAATGGTTGCTGCGTGGTTGGAAAGCATAGCTATTTGTATAAAAGATGGCTCCTGTTTTGCGTTGCGGTACGTAAATTTCGCGGGCTGCAGGGATGTTGCAAAACCGCCGCTATGGGGAGTGTCAGAAATTCTGTGTAAGTTTTTCCATATAATCCCATAAATCAGGCATTTTATAAATATTTACGAGAAAAATTTGACACTCTCCCGCTATGAATGGACATAATATGCGGCGGTTTTAGCGACACTTTATACTTTGTTTATCCTATAGTTTTGGCTGTTTTTATATACCATTTTCTTCGTTCCAATGCCGGATTTTCGAGTTTCCGGACTTTTTCATCAAAGCTTGGATTGGCTTTTGGAATAATTCTTGATAATCGATGTCCTTTTCTACCAGCTGTTTGAATGTTTTTTCGCGAAACCATAGATCGGATGTTTCCAGATTCTTACACGCGTGGAGTACATAATATAATTGTGACTCAAAATATTTCCCTTTTGCCTCCAGATGGCCCCGGATATACATAAGCCCTATAAGAGCGGTATTTTGGTTCAAGCTTTTTTCTTTGAAATAATAATATGTAATAAAAAGTACGGCATAATAATACAAACTTCCGTTATCTTCCCCAAGGCACTCCAATATCCATTGAGTGCACCTTTGAAGATGGTTCTCCGGGATCTCCGTAATACAGCTAACTAGCACTGGCAAAATATCCAATTCTATTTTTCGGTAGCCGAACAAATCAAGGTGGATGTTGTTTAAAGGGCCATCAATATAATTTTGTTGCCTTGATATATCTTTTGCATTTGCGCCAGGTAGTATATACATTTCTACAAAGAAAACTGCGAGTTCCTTTTGTACGTTTTTTTCTGACATTCTGCTAATCTGCCTGAGCAATTCGCAAATATCAGAGAAATAGAGATTAGATATTTTTTTATCACTTTTTAACAATGTTAAGAATTCCCGAATGATTGCAAGTACTTTTTCTTCTGGCATCAAACTCCAATTCTGATTTGTAAATTTTTCTTTCAGTTCATGGAGGAACCTTGAATCATATCTAGATAAATCTGTATGCTTCAGCTGTTCTATGGTTTCTTTTGCCGTCTGGCAGATTCCTTCTATGTCAATATCCTGCCGTTCTAGAAGGTTATCTATATCGATCAGCCGGTCTAATTCTTGATATAGCGGGCAGGGATCCGCTACCTGGCATTTATGGACAAACTGATGTAAACGGGTGTTTATTTCACTTTCATGCTTTAGGCTCAGGCCAATACAGATTTCATATACAGCATTCCTTATTAACGGTTCAAAAGTCCAATTTTCAAGCATTTCTATTATTTCTTTACAAATAGGCAATGGCATATATTGCAGGCTGTTTCGGGCCAATTTTCTATTAGCATTGTATAAAAAATAGTTTTTATATATTCTTCTGATAATTGGAAGCAAAACACCCCAGTCATCCTCTGTAAAACGATATGCTGCCTGCCATAAAAACTTATATTCTCCCAAATTCAAATGCTGCTTTTGTAATTGGATAAAAGTATCGTATTGCTGCACAGTCCATTTTAATAACTGGGTAAGCTGTACGGAGTTTAAATCTATAATGAAATATTGGATCCATTGCATTCCATAGCTCCAGCAACATTTTTGAGGGCAGGATATAAGGAACTGGACAACCTCTTCATATCCTTTTGGGTAATAGTAATACATTTTGGCGATTAACTGCTGCATTTCTTCTTCCGTAAACCTTTTTGACTCCATGCTCTGGATAGATGAAATGATAGCTTTCGGTAAATACTCTACTATCCCTTGATAGGTACCGTTTTTGTCCTCATACACAGCTAGGTCGTAAAACAATCTTGCTTCATTTCGTACAGACTCCAGATATTCGCCAATGTTCCAGTATTGCAGGGCCTCCAGTTTCCTTAATGATATCAGCCGGATGCTACAGGATCTCATAATAGAAGCATCGCTGCTATTGGGTTCCAATTGATTTTTTGACAGTAATGCCTCAATTATATTTTCTCTGGATTGGCAGAATTCTGAACGTTCTTGTTCACTGGCGTTTCGCTGGTAACGGCGAATTCCGGTTTCATAATATTTTGCCGCCTTAAAATTTCGGTCCATTCCATTCCATTTTAGGGTTGGATAGGTCATGTTCTGATATCCCTGGACTGATCCAAATAAATCTGGATTCTTTTCTGCACATTCAATCATCTGGGGGATATCTTCTGCCACGCTTTTCCAATCTGCCTGAAAAAAATGTTTCCAGGCTTTTGCTAAGATTGGATAGTCCATTTCAATGAACGCTGCTTCTGTGATGTTGTCACTTTCATACAGTAGTTTATACTGAAGTTCCAGACGCTTTTGCTGTGTTTCCAGCATATGGGACAGTCTGCTCTTATTTGCCTGATGCCGTATCTGCATTGATATTTCACGCCATGCCATGGATTGCCTATCCCAGAGCCAAAACAATCCAACTACAGTCTGTGCTAGCTGCAATGTCGCAAAATCGTCACGTAGATTTGCATAATTATATTCCATCAGATAATTTTGGTATCTAATGAATGCTTCGGATGTTATACATGGTTTTAGAAAATAAAACAGCACATCTAATAATCCCTGATAAGGTTCTTCTGATGGAATAGGTTCACAAATCCCGTTAGAATTATGATGAAATATTGCGCGAAGAAAGTTTTTGTGTATTCTTTCAACGGCATCATAATCCATGTGGCCTTTTTCATAAATCAAAAGATACGTAATAGCCCAATAAATTTGTTCCGGCTTTACAGAATGTGGCTTTAGTATGTCAATGGCTGCTCCGCAGATATGGCGAAGTTTTTCCATTTCACCATTCACATATGCTTTTTCTGCAAGATCATGGGCATATGCCAACTTCTGATCGATATTACCTTTTCCAAAGATTACCCTTTCTTCAGGATAAAAAAGGACACCTGGATGAAAAAAATCATCCAGCCCGGATAAATCCATAGTTTCTAATCCGATCTCATCCAGCCGTTTTCTTATGTCCTTGTTCCCGTTATCTTGGTTTCTGGCTTCTTTCATAAAAGTTGCTAATAATTGAGGGACAACATCATCCCGAAGTTCGGGGATATCACGATAGCAGGACAGTTCCTTGGAAATCTCGTCGTCTTTTTCTTCCGGAATTCCGTCCCCAGGTTCAAAATCTAGGTGTAAAATTTGTGCGCGGATGACAGCCAGGTTTTCTTGATACAATTTTACTAGCCGATAATGATTGCGCAAAGTTCGGTACAGTATTTCTAAATGAGGGCTTTTAGAGGGGAGGCTTCGGAACTGGACCACAATTTTATGATTATGGACACCTGCCACCTGTTTGGTAAGAGCATGGCGAATCCAGTGGGCCCGGTTCGTTATTGTGCCATAACGGTGCTTAATCAGCGTGATTGTATCACACCGTTCACAGTCTTCATCTAACAAATCACATACTGCAATCACCGCATTAAACGCTCCAATTCGGTCTTCTTCCAAGCCCACGGATGCAATCTGTTCTTTTCTCGTCACAAAATCTGGATCCCAGGGCCATTTTGCATGTGACTGGGCCATGCCAATTATTACATCCAGATGGTTCGATAAAGGAGGGTCCTCTTTCGTATAATTTTCCAAAAATTTTTTTACTAGCTTTTCAATCCGGATTACATGCGTCCGTCTGACCCATCCAGATATATCGGAAAGCCCTTTCATATTTTGAAGTTTTTCATCTTCGGGGAGATCCCTGCTGTCTTGGGACAGCATCCCAATATCATGGATTAATAATGCGATTAAAAGATACCCTGCCTCTTGGGGCTTCGCCTTTTTCAGCCAGCCATCACTTTCTCCCCACTCGGAGGCGCGTTTTACAATGCTGCAGATATGGGGCAGCGCATGGTTGGTAAATTCTGGCATATGGCAATTATCCGCTAGCCGGTCAATCCAGCAGATAATGTCAGTAACAATATTAGTAAAATTGTTAAATGGAGGGCAGGAAAAGGCTTTTTTTGCCAACGGGCATCCTAAAATATAATCGGTGGCCTGGGCTAATTCAATATTAAAACTAGGAATTTCTTTCATTTTGTTCAGATTTACTCCTTATCAGCGTATTCACACAATTTCGACTTATTATTGTTCCAAACAATGGATGATATAATTCATTGTTAGAAATTTTTTTCTAAGTATACTATGAGTATAGTGAAAATACAAGTTAAAGAGCCGTATTTGCTAGTGATTTGTGATTAGACGCAGTTTTCCTAGAGCGAACAAAAGTAAGGCGTTTGCAACAGCGTAGATGGGAAAGTCGCAGTAGCAGGGCGGGAAAAAGTTTTGATGGGGGTTAAGGTAGCCAAAGGTAGTAGTCTGTGCTATACTTGCATCATGGGTGCGATTTGCAAAAGCCCCTTTGAAAGGGGCATACCTATCGGAAGGAAACCGCAAAGGATATTTTAACAGAACGATTATGGCAAACCGCACAGTAAAAGAAACTTGTGTGGTTCACAAAACCCGACGAAAAATAGGAAAGGAATTAGAACCGATGAGTAAAATTGTTGTATTGACCGGAAGTATGCGCAAAGGGGGAAATACGGATAGATTGGCGCAAGCATTTGCGCAAGGGGCGAGTAAACATCATGCAGTCGAAATCATATCTGTCGCCGACTACAACATAAATCCTTGCATAGGCTGCAATTCCTGCTTTACAAGGGATGGCCACAGCTGTTTTCAAACCGACGATATGGGCGTGGTATATGAAAAATTAAAGACGGCTGATATTCTGGCTATTGCATCGCCTGTGTATTTTTATGGGGTTAGCGCGAAGTTAAAAGCGGTGATTGACCGGCTGCATACGCCGATGCGAAACGAATTTCCGATCAAAAAGCTTGCCTTGTTACTGGTAGGCGCCGCGACACTGCCGAATTTATTTGACGCAATTATATTACAGTATCAGCTTTGCCTTGATTTTTTCCACTTAGAAGATGCTGGAATGGTACTTGTGCGGGGCGTGAAAGAGAAAGGGGATATCGAGGGCAACAAAGCGTTGGCGGAAGCATATGAATTAGGCCTGTCCATGGAGTAAGAATTCTGGCTGGTGGCGAGGTGTGGAAAATGGCAGAATTAATATCGTTGATGAATATAGGCAAAGAGATGGCAAGAAAGCTAGATGCGGTGGGAATTCGTCGGCGGAGGAACTGATCCGTTGCGGCCCTGAGCAAGCTTTTTTGAGACTAAAAGAAAGGTATCCAAATGTCTGTTTGGTGCATTTATATGCGCTGGAAGGGGCGGTCTGCGATATGGAGTATCATAGGCTTGCGGAAGGCCGGAAAAAGGAACTGAAAGAATTCAGTGATTTTTTGAAAAAATGGCTACCGCAGTCCCACTGGCTTTAGACGGTGGGTCAAGGTAGCCAAAAGTAGTGGTTTATGTTATACTTGCGTTATGGGAACATGGAAATCTAAAAA
>CASUON010000030.1 GCA_949457475.1 uncultured Lachnospiraceae bacterium | reverse complement strand
GATGGCGGGGGCAGCTATAGTGGCAAAGGTTTAGATGGGAATGCATCCAGAGGCAATGAGTATGGTAGTTCTGTCCCGGCCGGTCGCGGCAGAACCAATTCTGATAGAGACTCTGATAGAGACGCAGGCGACAGTACAGGGAAGTATCCAGGCAGCTTTGCAGGCGATTCTGATGGAATGGAATTTGGCGGCAGCCCAATGCCGGACATACAGGCTGGGTTCGGCCCAGGCGGCCCGCAGCGCTTTAGCCCTAGGGACGGGGCAGATGGAACCGGCGCGAAGCAGTATGAAAAATATTATGCGCGGCTTGGCGTGCTGGAGCGTATGTCCGCCAGGCAGCGGGCGGAGTTCCGCAAACAGGTAGAGGCGGACGCTTCGCTTGACGCGCAGGCCAAGCAGGAGTTTTTGCGCCCGATCGAAGAAGCAGAGTTTAGGGAAAGGGCGGACGCGATCGCTCGCAAAGTCGACGGCAGTGAAAACCGCAGCTATGCGCAGATACATAAAGTATTGCAGGAAGTAGAACAAGCGCAGCTGCCGGATGCGCAAAAGCAGCCTTTTTTGGAACGTCTGCGCAGCTTGTTAAAACGGCGCGGCGAACAGGAAGTCCGCCAGATTATGGAACAGGCCCCAAAGCAGCTTGACCGGGAAGGGTATCAGAAGCTGCGGCGACGCTTGGACGCCTATGAAGGCGTTGATTTGTCCCCTTATGAGGAGGAACTGCAACAAAAGCGGGAAGAAGCGGAGAAACGCGAGATTGCGGTTATGGTAAAACGCTCGCCCAAAAGGGGGCGGGGGGATTATGTCAGCTTGATGTCGCGGCTGGAAAAACAAGGGTTTGCGAAAGAGATGCTGGCCCCGTACATGGAAAAGATCAAAGGGCGGCTACGTGAAATTGACGAAGCGCGCGTGGATAAAATCAGCGGCAACGCCGCGTCCATGGATTTTAACGCCGCGGCGGACGCCTATGAACAGATTATGCAGGAAAATTTTCTGCCGGATATAAAGGAAAACGCCTTAGAAATCCTTTCCCGGCGCCTGGAAAAGATCAAGACGGATGAATGCCAGCTGCTTGTACAGAAGCTGCAGCAGGAAATGCAAGGCGTGATTAAAGAAAACGCAAGGCACCATTTTTATCCTGCTAGGAAAGTTATGCTCAAAAAGGCTGAGCCGGGGGAGACGCATATTTTCGACCGGGCGGCGGCCGTCTATGCTGGAGGTAAAAATTTATTTGAGTATCCGATTTTTGCAGTCGATACGTCCAGAAACCGCAGCGGCAAAGACGGCATGCTCTTAACGCCGGAAAACTTGTTTTACCATACGCGGATGAATTCTTATGCCATCCCGGTTTCCGCGGTTGATTCGCTTAGCGCGACGACCGGGCTTATGAACCATAAGCTGATCCTGGAGGAAAAAAATGGCGCGAAGCATAAGCTGCCTTTTGCTGTTAGCGGCAGTGAAATCAAAGACTGGGCGCAGGTGCTTGGGGATTTTATCCAGTACCTGCAAGAAAAACCAGCGTCCAGGAAATTAGAATACCTGGCAAAAGACAGGCACGATAAAATCTGCTGTTTCCGATGCGGATATGTCTATCAAAGCGGGGACGTCTGCCCGGAATGCGGATATAAGATGAACCAGTAATAACCAGTAAGAAATTAATTTGATTATTTACTAAACGTGCAATTAATGCTATTATGAATTGTATTGTGCAAATGAAAACCGATGAAAGGATATCAGTATGAAACAATTAATGTTGGGCAATCAGGCGCTGGCAAGAGGGCTGTATGAGGCAGGCTGCGGGGTCGTATCCAGCTATCCCGGCACGCCGAGTACAGAAGTGACTGAAGAAGCCGCAAAGTATGATGAAATATATTGCGAGTGGGCGCCAAACGAAAAAGTGGCGATGGAAGTGGCGTTTGGGGCTTCGCTGGCAGGCAAAAGGAGCTTTTGCGGGATGAAGCACGTAGGGCTAAACGTAGCTGCAGACCCGTTGTTTACCTGCTCTTATACCGGCGTCCACGCGGGGATGGTGATATGCGTGGCAGACGACCCAGGGATGCATTCATCCCAGAACGAACAAGATTCGCGCCATTACGCCATCGCTGCCAAAGTACCGATGCTGGAACCTGCGGACTCCGCAGAGGCATGTGAATTTGCGAAAAAGGCTTATGAGCTATCGGAGCAGTTCGATACGCCGGTCATTATTAAGATGTGTACAAGGGTAGCGCATTCCCAAAGCATTGTAGAGCCAAAGCAGCGCAAAGAGCCGGAGCTTGCGCCATATCAGAAAAATATTGCAAAGTATGTAATGATGCCGGCAAACGCGGTGCGCCGCCATCCATTTGTGGAAGAACGCACCGAGAAATTAAAAGCGTATGCGGAAACGTGCGCGTTTAACCGCGTGGAAATGGGCGATACAAAGATTGGGATTATTACTTCTTCGACCAGCTACCAGTATGTAAAGGAAGTGTTCGGGGACGGGGCGAGCATTTTAAAGCTTGGCATGGTAAATCCGCTGCCAGACCAAATGATTTTGAATTTTGCGGCAAAAGTGGATCAGTTGATCGTCGTCGAGGAGCTTGACCCGGTGATCGAGGGGCATTGCAAAGAACTGGGCCTTACGGTGTCCGGCAAGGATGTGCTGCCGATCGAAGGGGAATATTCCCAGAACTTAATTGCCAAGCGGCTGGGGGCCAACGTGCCTGCCTATCAGAAGCTGGAAGAGCAGATGCCGCCAAGGCCGCCGGTGATGTGCGCCGGATGCCCGCACAGGGGCTTATTTTACCTATTGGCAAAACACAAGTGCACTGTTTTGGGTGATATCGGCTGTTATACGTTAGGGGCGGTGGCGCCGTTAAACGCAATGGAAATGACGCTATGTATGGGCGCGTCGGTAAGCGCGACCCACGGCTTTAACAAAGCGCTGGGCAAAGAAGCAGAAGGGCATACGGTAGCTGTGATCGGCGATTCTACCTTTATGCATTCCGGGATGACCGGGCTTGCCAATATTGCTTATAACCAGAGCAATTCGACAGTAATTATCCTTGACAATTCGATTACAGGCATGACCGGGCACCAGCAGAACCCGACGACAGGCTATAATATCAAAGGCGACCCGGCAGGAAAGATCGACTTGGAACGCTTGTGCCGTTCGATGGGATTTGAACGGGTAGCCGTAATAGACCCTTACGATTTAGCGCAGTGCGAGCAAGTCATAAAGGAAGAGCTTGCAGCGCAAGAGCCTTCGGTTATTATCAGCAGGCGGCCTTGCGCACTGTTAAAATACGTGAAGCCAAATCCGCCGCTTCGTGTGGACGCCAGCCGTTGCAGCGGCTGCAAATCGTGCATGCGCCTAGGATGCCCGGCTATCCGTGTAAAAAATAAAAAGGCAGAAATTGACAGCACATTGTGCGTAGGATGCGGCGTCTGCGGGCAGTTGTGCAGCTTTGACGCGTTGCAGCCAGGGGAGGTGCAGGGATGACAAAAAATATTATGATCGTCGGGGTCGGCGGACAGGGTTCGCTGCTTGCCAGCAAACTGCTCGGGCATTTACTGCTGGAGCAAGGCTATGATGTGAAGGTATCGGAAGTCCATGGGATGAGCCAGCGCGGCGGGAGCGTCGTTACATACGTACGGTTTGGTGAAAAAGTATATTCCCCGGTAATCGACAAAGGAGAAGCGGATTTTATTGTTTCATTTGAGAAGATGGAAGCAGCGCGGTATGTGGAATATTTAAAAGCGGGCGGCACGATTGTAGTCAATACGCAGGAAATCGACCCGATGCCGGTTATTACCGGAGCGGCCGAATATCCGCAGAATCTGGTCGAAAAGATGCGGGCGCTTGGGATTTCGGTAGACGCGATGGACTGCCTAGCGCTTGCGGAAGAAGCCGGATCGTCCAAAGCGGTCAATCTCGTATTGATGGGCCGCCTGTCCCAATATTTTGACATAGCGGTGGAAAAGTGGCAGGAAGCAATTGAAGCGTGCGTGCCAAAAAAATTTGCGGCGTTAAACCACAAGGCGTTTTTGCTAGGCCGCGGGGAATGAGAAGTCCCGCAGGGCGCTTTTCAGGCTGCGTAGCAAGAAAAGCCTGTAGGGCGCTTTCGCTGGACCCGGGGCGAGAAAAGTCCCGCAGGGCGCTTTGCCATGCCAGGGTTTTTGGGCAGAAACTATGGGTGTGGATTTGCACCCGGCCGGGGGGATATAAAAAAACGATGGAAAATGGATTGGAGAAATGATGAAGAATTATTATCAACCAGAGATTGAAACAATGCCTCTTGCGCAAATACAGGCGCTTCAGAGTGAACGGCTTGTAAAGCAGGTGCAGTATGTGTATGAACATGTCAAATTTTACCATGACAAGATGGACGAAGCGGGTATAAAGCCGGAAGACATCAAAGGGATCGAGGATTTACATAAACTTCCGTTTATTACAAAAGACGACCTGCGCGACCAGTATCCATATGGCCTGCTCGCGGTACCGCTGGAAGAATGCGTGCGCATCCAGTCGACCAGCGGCACGACCGGCCGGCGCGTCGTTGCGTTCTATACGCAGGAAGACCTTGACATCTGGGAAGAATGCTGTGCGAGGGCCATTGTAGCCGCTGGCGGGACAAAAGAGGACGTCTGCCATGTCTGTTATGGATACGGGCTGTTTACCGGTGGGCCGGGATTAAACGGCGGTTCCCACAAAGTCGGCTGTCTGACATTGCCGATGTCGTCCGGAAATACCGAGCGGCAGCTGCAATTTATGACAGATTTGGGTTCGACGATCTTATGCTGTACGCCGTCTTATGCGGCAAATCTGGGTGAAGCGGTAAATGAACATGGAATTAAAGACCAGCTCAAATTAAAGGCCGGAATTTTTGGCGCGGAGCCGTGGACGGAACAGATGCGCCATAATATTGAGGACGCGCTTGGCATCAAGGCGTATGATATTTACGGACTGACGGAAATCTCCGGGCCGGGCGTATCGTTTGAATGCGAGGAGCAGGCCGGCATGCATATCCAGGAAGACCATTTTATACCGGAGATTATTAATCCGCAGACCGGGGAAGTATTGCCGGAAGGGGAAGTCGGAGAGCTAGTTTTCACTTGTATTACGAAAAAGGCGTTCCCACTGCTGCGCTACCGCACGCGTGATCTGTGCCTTCTGACTAGAAAGAAATGTTCCTGCGGGCGTACCCATGTGCGTATGCTCAAGCCGAAGGGAAGAAGCGACGACATGATGATCGTAAAGGGCGTCAACGTATGGCCATCACAGATAGAAGCCGTCCTTTTAAACCAGGGGTATCAGGCGAACTACCAGATTATTGTTGACCGTATCGGCAGCCGCGATACGATTGAAGTCCAGGTGGAACTGACGCCGGAAATGGCAGCGGATACGTCCATCCCGGTAGCAAAACGTGAAAAGAAGATTATTTCCGGGCTGAAATCAATGCTTGGAATTACGGTAGATGTCAAAGTGGTAGAGCCAAAGACGATTGCGCGAAGCGAAGGGAAAGCGGTGCGCGTAATTGACAAGAGGCATTTATACCAGTAAGCGGCACAAAAAGTAAGAAAAAGTGTAAAGCTTTGGGCATTTAGGTTGCGGGCTTTACACTTTTTATTGTTGTTCGCATATCCAATAAAAAAGAAATGTTTAGACGTGCGCCAATCCAAGCAGTTTGGCGGCATTTGCAGAAAAGATCAGCTCTTTTTGCCGCGGCGTAAGTTTTTGGCGGTCCACCCTTTGCACATAGTCTTTTTGGGATTCCCACGGGGAATCTGTCGCAAACAGGATTTTGTCGGCGCCGTGTTTGTTGACGATGCGTACAAAAGCGTCGTCCGATAAATTATCAGACAGGTAAGGAGTTCCGCTGTGCGCACGGTCCGGCGTTATCGGGCCAATTGCAAAGGCGGTGTCCAGCCAGACGTCGGCTCCTGCAAGGTCGCGTTCCACATCCTGCCAGCAGCCCCAGTTCCCCATATGCGCAAGCACGAGTTTGGCAGGGTGTACTTCGTCAATTACTTTTAAAATCTGCCCGACAGAGGCATAATTGCGGTCATAGATTCCGATATCGACGCCGGCGTGTGTCAGGACGATTAAGCCGAGCGCCGAAGCCTGGTCAATGATACGCATCATGCGGATATCATCGATCGCGGTATTTTGGTAGGCGGGATGGATTTTGATTCCTGGGATTCCGTTTTGCTGTATGCGCAGCAGCTCCTGCTTGTAGTTGTCATAATCCGGATGCATGCCTGCGAATGTGAGGATGCCTTGCCTCGCCAACGCTTCTTTTTGCTGGATGAGCGCGCTGTTTACCTTTTCAACCTGGTCCGGCCGGGTCATAACAGGGAGGTTGACGGAGTAGTCGACCGAAGCTTCTTTCATAGATGCGGTCAGCCCGTCTACCGAGCCGTCCGTAAAATATTCGGTATGGGACATGCGGCTGAGTTTTGCCAGGACATTCGCTGAGATGGCGTCAGGGAATGTGTGTACGTGAAAATCGATAATCATAATAGCCTCCTTATGGTACGGTATCCGCGGGCGGTGACGCTTCGGTTGCCATGCAAATGGCCAGTACACGAAACCGTCCGCGAGTATAGATTATAGCTTTTTTTCTGGAATTTGTAAAGTGCCATTAGGGTGGCTGCGTATTGTAACATCTCAGGGAAACCAAAGGACAACGAACGGTAACATTGTAAAGGAAATAAAATACGGTCGGTAAAATAAAGTATGATTGAAAGACAAGGAAGTGCAAGGGAAAACGCAGAAAATATAATATGCTTTTAAAATAAGCGGAGAGGAAGGGTACAACGATGCCTGTAACAGATTTACTTGAGAGAAACCATAAGCTGTACAGCGATGAGGTCGCGCTTGTAGAGCTAAATCCATTGATGAAAGATACGAGGAAGACGACCTGGAAGGAGTACGACCTAATCCAGCAGACGTCTTCCGTGCCTTACCGCAGGGAAATCACCTGGGGGATTTTTGATGAAAAAGCAAACCGGGTAGCCAATATGCTCCTCAACCGCGGGGTGCAAAAGGGCGACCGGGTGGCGATTTTGATGTTCAACTGCCTGGAGTGGCTGCCGATTTATTTTGGCGTATTAAAAGCGGGCGCGATCGCCGTCCCATTTAATTTCCGCTTTTCCGCGCAGGAGATTCAGTATTGCGCAGATTTGGCGCAAGTTCAAATTTTATTTTTTGGCCCGGAATTTATTGGCCGTGTGGAATCGATTGAAGAAGATTTAAGCAGGGGGCGGCTGCTGATCTACGTAGGGGACGGCTGCCCGACTTTTGCCGAAAGCTACCACGAGCTGGTTGCGGACTGTTCCAGCCAGGCGCCGCTTATCCGCCTGGAAGAAGAAGACTCGGCTGCCATTTATTTTTCTTCTGGGACGACCGGATTTCCAAAAGCGATCCTGCATAACCACGAGAGCCTTATGCAGGCGGCGCAGATGGAGCAAAAGCACCATCTGACAGACCGGGACGATGTATTTTTGTGTATTCCGCCCCTTTACCATACCGGTGCGAAGTTCCATTGGATGGGGAGTCTGTGTGCGGGCAGCCGCGCCGTTTTGCTGAAAGGGACGACGCCGGAAATTATCCTGGACGCCGTTTCGAAAGAACATTGTACGATCGTATGGCTGCTCGTCCCGTGGGCGCAGGATATCCTGGCTGCGCTTGACCGGGGGGATATCCGCCTGGAAGATTATGAGCTAGACCAGTGGAGGCTAATGCATATCGGCGCGCAGCCGGTGCCGCCGTCGCTCATCAAGCACTGGAAGGAATATTTCCCGAACCATTTATATGATACCAATTATGGGCTTTCGGAATCTACCGGCCCTGGATGCGTCCATTTGGGCATTGAAAATATCCATAAAGTAGGCGCGATTGGGATTCCTGGATACCGCTGGGAATGCAAGATTGTAAATGAGGGTGGGGAAGAAGTGCCAAGGGGGGAGGTCGGCGAATTGTGCGTCAAAGGCCCGGGGCTTATGACCTGCTACTACAACGACCCGAAAGCTACGGCGGAAACGCTTAAAGACGGCTGGCTCTACACCGGCGATATGGCCAAAATGGATGAAGATGGCTTTTACTTCCTGGTAGACCGCAAAAAGGACGTAATCGTAAGCGGCGGCGAGAATATCTATCCGGTGCAGATCGAAAATTTCTTAAGCTCGTATGGCAAAATCCACGACGTTGCCGTTATCGGCCTGCCGGACGAGCGGCTGGGCGAGATCACCGGGGCGGTTATTTCGGTCAAAGAAGGCATGGAATGTACAGAAGAAGAGATCGAACGTTTCTGCAAGCAGCTGCCAAGGTACAAACGGCCGAAAAAGATTATTTTTGCGGATGTACCACGAAACGCGACCGGAAAGATCGAAAAACCGGCGCTACGCAAAAAATATGGGGCGGAATGGCTAGTAGCAAAGCAGAATATGGGATAAATGCTCCGCGTTTTTCATCGATGAAAATACACGAATATTATCTTGGATTAATTATGATAGAACAACTATAAAATCAAATAAAAAAATAAGAAAAGTAAAATGTTTGTTTGTGCTTTGGAAAAATAAATTATTGAATTCAATTTAAATTTTAATGTTTTATAATATTATTAAAACAGTATTGAATGTATTTTGCTGATAAATGTGGATGAAATATATTTACAAACATTTATAAACGTGCCTTTTTTAACAGCCCGGGAAAGCCTGGAAATACGTGCGTGAGGAGGCGAATAGCCAATATGTCTAGAACGGCTGCGATTGGAGTTCAGGATTTTGGTAAAATGATAGAACAGGATTATTTTTACGTAGATAAAACGGAATTTATCAAAGAATGGTGGGAGAATGGGGACGCGGTTACCCTGATTACCCGTCCACGAAGATTTGGAAAAACATTGACTATGAGTATGGTGGAGTATTTCTTTTCTGTAAACTATGCAGATAGAAGCAGCCTGTTTGAAACTCTGCGTATTTGGCAGGAAGAGGGTTATAAAAAACTGCAGGGGAGCTATCCGGTTCTTTTTATCAGTTTTGCAGATGTAAAAGAGACTTCCTATTTGCAGACGAGAAAAAAGATTTGTAATATTATCAAAGAATTGTATCATCAGTATCTGTTTCTTTTGGAAACAGGCCTGCTTAGCGAGGACGAAAAGGAAGCATTCCGCAGGGTTTCCCCAAATATGGAAGATTATGAGGCTTCAGGTTCTATGAAAGCGTTGTGCAGCTATATTTCCCGCTATTATGGAAAAAAAGTGATTGTTTTGTTAGACGAATATGACACCCCGATGCAAGAAGCATATCTGAACGGCTTTTGGAAGGAGCTCGTTTCCTTTACAAGGGGAATATTCAATGCCGCCTTTAAGACAAACCCGTATCTGGAACGGGCGATTATGACCGGCGTTACAAGGGTGAGCAAGGAGTCTGTATTTTCAGACCTGAATAACCTTGAGGTGGTTACCACTACGTCCAGAAAGTATGCGGGCTGTTTTGGGTTTACAGAAGAAGAGGTGTTTGCCGCGCTGGATGAATTCGGACTGTCCGACCGCAGGCAGGCGGTAAAAAGCTGGTATGACGGGTTTACATTTGGAAATAGGGGGGATATTTATAACCCTTGGTCGATTCTGAACTATCTGGATAAAAGGCGGCTATCCGCCTATTGGGCAAACTCGAGTTCAAACAATCTGGCAGGGGAACTGGTCCGGCGGGGGAGTAAAGAGCTGAAGGCTGATTTCGAAAAATTATTGCAGGGGGGCACAGTTACTGCGAATATGGACGAGCAGATTGTCTATGATCAGCTCGATGAGGATGAGCAGGCCGTATGGAGTTTTCTTTTAGCCGGCGGATATTTGAAAGTCCGGGATTTTCGGTCTTACATGTCTGATTCCGGGGATTGGAAAGAAGAATATCAGCTGGAACTGACGAATTTTGAAGTGAAAGTGATGTTTCGCAATATGATCCGGAAATGGTTTGCCGGGCCTTCGTGCGGATATAACGATTTTATAAAGGCGCTGCTGGCCGGCGACGTCAAGGCAATGAATACGTATATGAACCGGATTGCCCTAAGGGTTTTTAGCTGCTTTGACACAGGCTGGCATCCATCCGACGCGGAGCC
Source organism: uncultured Lachnospiraceae bacterium (assembly GCA_949457475.1). Lineage (GTDB taxonomy): Bacteria > Bacillota > Clostridia > Lachnospirales > Lachnospiraceae > Eubacterium_J. The sequence continues at coordinate 8,338 of CASUON010000030.1, read as the reverse complement.
GGAGCGGTTTTATCATGGTTTTGTGCTTGGGCTGATGGTGGAGCTGGCCGACCAGTATATACTGACGTCGAACAGGGAGAGCGGGTTTGGAAGGTATGATGTGATGCTGGAACCAAGGGACAAAAAGGACGACGGCATTCTTCTAGAGTTCAAAGTGCAGGACGTTGGGCAGGAAAAAGAGCTGGCAGATACCGCAAGAAATGCGCTGGCCCAGATTGCGCGCAAGCAATATGCCGCGGCCCTTGTAGAAAGAGGGGTTGCGGCGGATCGGATCCATAAGTATGGATTTGCCTTTTGCGGAAAGAAGGTTTTGATCGACGGGGCGTAAAGAACCATTCCTTTTATTTGCAAGTCCCGTTTTCTGCGTCTGGTAGAGGGAAATTATTGGCAGTCCTCTTCGTAAGGCTTGTTATCGGATAAATAATTTTCGCCCCAGCTGCACATGGCATCCAATATCGGGGCAAGCGTTTTGCCATATTCGCTAAGGCTGTATTCCGTCTTTGGCGGTACGACCGGGTAGACCGTACGGTTGATTAGGCCGTCCTTTTCCAGCTCCCGTAGCTGCTGGGCAAGCATTTTATCTGTTGCTTTTGGCATTTTTCGGTGTAGTTGGCTGTAACGCAGGGTGTCGTTGTTCATCAGGTGCCATAGTATAACCGCCTTATATTTGCCGCCGATCAGGGAGATCGTCGCTTCTACGGGGCAGGTGAATCCGCTGCATTGCCTTGTCATATGCCGGCTCCTTTCATACTTACTTTTTGGGAAGTATATACCTAAAAAGTGCATTCTTGTTTATTTACCTGTTTCTGCTATCATTATACTATGACCGGTCAAATTTTCAAGAAGGAAAGGAAGGAAACGATTATGTCAGTATTAGACATAGCAAAGGCACGTTTTTCTGTCCGTGCTTACACAGAGCAGGCAGTCGAGGAAGAAAAGCTGCAAAAAATCCTAGAAGCCGCTCACGTAGCCCCGACGGCAGCGAATCTGCAGCCGGTCCGGCTGTTCGTCGTAAGGAGCCGGGAAGGGCTGTCCGCAGTTTCAAGAGCGGCAAATATTTATCATGCCCCGGTAGCGGTTGTCGTATGTGCGGATAAAAGCAAGGCGTGGACACGCCCGTTCGACGGGATGGTAACTACGGATATCGACGCCTCTATTCTGACCGACCACATGATGCTGATGGCTACGGAGCTAGGGCTTGGCAGCGTGTGGATCTGTTATTTTAAGCCGGATGTACTAAAACAGGCGCTTGGCCTGCCGGAAAACCTAATACCGGTCAATATCCTTGCGTTGGGCTATCCAGCTGAGCCGGCAGCCAACAAGGACAGGCACAGCCAGGCAAGGATACCGATGGAGGAGCTCGTGCAGTACAGATAAAAGCCCGATTTGAAAACCATGTTAGTATTTTCTTAAGAAATAAATAAAAATATCTTAAAAACAAAAGTACTTTTATCCAGTATAATAATGCTGGATGACAGTACTTTTGTTTCTGAAAGGGGGATTGGATATAGATGCCGTAAATTATGGATTGAAAATTGCTTAATCGAGATGCCAGTCGCAGGCGTAGCCTGCGCCGCTAAAGTGCACGGCTGATAATTTTTGGAGGTGATAAGTATGGTACGGCTGATAAAAAAGATACAGATAAAAAAGATATTATGGATGAAAAAGATATTATGGATGAAAAAGATATTTCAAATGAAAAACATGTTGCGGATGAAAAATATGTTGCGGATGAAAAAGATATTTCAAATGAAAAACATGTTGCGGATGAAAAATATGTTGCGGATGAAAAACATGTTGCAGATGAAAGATATGTTGCAGAAGGAACAAATGTTACAAATAAAAAAGATGCTGCAAGTAATGGGGATGATCCTTTTTTTTGTAACAACGGCTGGTGTTTCCGCGGGCTGCGCCCTAAATGGCCAAGAGCGTACAGAGTTGAACAGTCAAACAGATGCATCTGGAAATGACAGGTTAGAAAACAATTCAGATGCAGCCGGAAACGAAGGGACAAAAAGCAATTCAAATGCACCCAGAAACGAAGGGACAAAAAGCAATTCAAATGCACCCGGAAACGAAGGGACAAAAAGCAATTCAAATGCACCCGGAAACGAAGGGGCAAAAAGTGATTCGGACGCAGCCGGAAACGAAGGGTCGAAAAGCAATCCAGATGCATCCAATACGGAGAATATGGAAGAAAATCCAGGTGCATCTGGAACAAATGGTACAGAAAATAATCCGAATGTATCCGGGGCAGACGGCGGGCTGGACGAAAGCGTGGCCTTTTCCATGCATGATGATCCGATCTCAGTAGACATTTCGGCAAAAAACACGGTTGTTATCGAGGCTGACAGCAACCTTGTGCTGTACGACAAAAACGGGACTGACCGGATTGCGCCCGCCAGTACAGCTAAAATGATTACGGCGTTGACTGCGCTGGATGCCTGCTCTGAAGAGGATGTAGTTACGGTAGGCGCAGAGATTGATATGATGCAGGCAGATTCATCCAGGGCATGGCTAAACAAGGGCGATACGCTAAATATGAAACAGCTGTTAACCGCGTTAATGCTCCCTTCCGGTAATGATGCGGCCTATGCGCTTGCCGTCTATGCAGGCCGGAAGATGGCTGGGGATAGCAGCCTGTCATACGGGCGTGCCGTGGAGGTTTTCATGCATGCGGCAAATGAAAAGGCAAAGGCGCTTGGCGCTGAAAATTCAAATTTTGTAGTCCCGGACGGGTATGACGCGAAGGCGCAGTATACAACGGCATATGACCTTGCGATCCTCGCGAAAGCATGCCTGGATCAGCCTTGTATTGCGCAAATCGTAGGCAGCTACCGTTTGTATGATAAGTGGACAGGCGGCAGGGAAGTTACCTATTATAATACGAATGAACTTTTGAATCCGGACAGCCCGTTTTACGATCCGAAAGCCATCGGCATTAAAACCGGAAACAGCAGCCTTGCCGGCCCCAGCCTGATCTCCGCGGCGGTAATCCGTGGAAAGACATATATCAGCGTGGTTATGGGCACTGCGTCAGAGGATGACCGGTTCCAGGATAGCGTAGCCATTTATGATGCGCTGAAAGCGCGTAGATAGAACGGTCAATAGAAAGTGTGTTCAATTTGCGGAAAGAAACATGATCCGTACGCGCTGAAAGCACTTAGTTAAATAGAACGGTCAATAGAAAGAGCTAAGAATGGAAAGGCGTAAAGATGCTGACAGAAGAAATAAGAATGGAACTATACCGGCTGCAAGATGAAAAATACCGCGATTTTCAAAGCCGCCTGATTCCTACGATAGAGAAAGGCACTATAATCGGCGTACGCACGCCGCAGCTTCGGGCATATGCAAAGCAGCTGGCAAAAAGGGCGGATGTGCGGGAGTTCCTGGAGGAATTGCCGCATACGTATTTTGACGAAAACCAGCTGCATGCGTTTTTGATTTCACAAATGAAGGAGTTTGACAGCTGCATCGGTGAAGTATGCCGTTTCCTTCCCTATGTGGACAACTGGGCGACTTGCGATCAGATGTCGCCGAAAATATTTAAAAAGCACCGTCAAAAGCTGCTTGTATCTATCAAAGAGTGGATTGTCTCCGAGCAGGTTTATACTGTGCGGTTTGCGGTCGGAATGCTGATGGAGCATTTTTTGGATGAAGATTTTGACGTATCCTATCCGCAGATGGTGGCAGAGATTTTGACGGGCGAATATTACGTGAATATGATGGTCGCGTGGTATTTTGCCACGGCGTTAGCGAAGCAGTATGACGCGGTGCTGCCGTATATACAGGATAGAAAGCTTGCCGTATGGACACATAATAAGACGATTCAAAAATGCGTAGAAAGCAGCCGGATAACGGCGGAGCAGAAGGCTTACCTTAAGAGTTTGAAAGTAAAGTGATAGTAAAGTAAAATGAAAGTGAAATTAGAATGTGTCTGCTTTTTGCGGGAAATGATTCAAAATTGTGGAGGAATATAACAGATATGAGAAGAAAAGACAGGGAAATAACGGATTTTGATGAGATTATAGGAATAATCAGAAAATGTGATGTGTGCAGGATCGCGTTATATGATGAAGGATATCCGTATATTGTCCCGCTTAATTTTGGGTTGGAAGTAAAGGGCAAAGAAATCTTTTTGTATTTCCACTGCGCCATGCAGGGAAAGAAGCTGGATTTGATCTCCAGGGACAACCGCGCGGCTTTTGAAATGGATTGCGGCCATAAGCTGATCCTGAACGAAGAACAGATGAGCTGTACTATGGCGTATGAAAGTGTGGCTGGACATGGGACAATTGAAGTTGTACCGGACCAGGATAAGCTGGAGGCCTTAAAGGTCTTGATGAAACAATACCATGCGCAGGATTTTGAATTTCGGACAGAGCCGATGGACGTGACAACCGTATTGAAAATGACAGTTGTTGCTGTTACCGGGAAAAGGAGAAAGCCTGTATAAGGCTTATCCTTTCCGAAGGTGCTATTAAACGATGCATTAAAAAATAGACCCGTTCATTGATCTTATCGTAATAGTCATATTCTTCAAGCATCTGAAATGTTTGTTCATTCGAATAATAAGAGTAGCTCGTCAAATTGCGGGTATTGCATGTTGGAAAAAGGATAGCTACAATAATTTTCTCAAACGAGAAAATCAAGAACATGCTCGTGATTGATCTTGTTTGGCTACAAATGCTGATGTTCATTTAGCAATTATTTTCCAGGTAAAAAAGATGAGAGTTGTTTATTTATTAGTATTTGTTGGGAATATGTTATTTTTATATGAAATGGAAACGAGAAAATACTTGAAAAGATAATTATTGCATGGTATAGTTTGTTAGAAGAACGATATAAGAAGTTGAAATCAATAATTACATACATTATATCTTGTATAGAATAATACAGGATATAATTTTGTGAGATTTTACTTCAATTATAAATTGTTTTGGCTTCTATAGGAGGAAAGATACAAATGAAAGAAAAAAAGTACAAATTATTTATAAGTCACGCAAGTAAAGACCAAGTGTTTGTAGAAGCTTTGATAAAGCTATTTGAGTTTATGGGGATAGGACAAAACACGGAACGAATAATTTGTACGTCTGTCGAAGGCTATGGTATCCCTTTGGATGCAAATATTTTTGATTTTTTAAAAGAACAATTTTTGGATTATCATTTATATGTAATATTTCTTTTATCTTCTAATTATTATGCGAGCCCTGTGTGTCTGAATGAAATGGGAGCTGCGTGGGTATTGCAAACCAGATATACGAGCATATTAGTACCAGGGTTCCGGTTTGATATGATTCGAGGCGCTATCGACCCGGCAAAAAAAGCAATACAAATGGATGCTAGGGATATACAGATTAAAGATGGTTTAAATAATTTGAAAGATAATTTATTAAGTGTATTTGGTTTGGGAGATTTAGCGCAAACAAGATGGGAACGTTACCGGGATCAATTTATAGAGGAGGTAAAGGCTGTAGGATGTTTGTCCAGTCCTGATATAGAGGAAGTAAGTGCTGCAGAGTGTTTAAAATCTATTGTGAAACAAGAAGAGCATAAAGAAAGGAATATAAAATCTTCTTTTATTGCGGCCGTATTGCTAGCTTATGCGGGAGATGACCCAACAGGAATAATCTGTTATAAGAGAGATGATTTTAAAGAATCTTTGACCATTGGTAATCAGCAAGTTTCAATAGAAAAAATTTTTGCCACGGAGAGGAATAAATGGAAAAGATCACTGGATGAATTGGAAGATTTTCATATTATAAAGTCGCTTGGATCAGAACGATGCCTTTACCAATTAACAGAAAAAGGAATAGAATGGGCAAAATGGGCAGCAAAAATAATTGATACTAAAAAGAAAATGCAGGAATATTTGTTCTTGTGAAATACTTAAATTTATTCACGCCGAATATGAATATAAAAGTTCATATTTGGCGTTCGTTAACTAAAAAAATATATAATAGAACGAATTTTGAATATGATATTTTGGAGTATATATAGCAATAAAGATATAAATGATGGTAGTTTTAGACTTTTTTTGTGCATTTGATTCAGGAATTATTATATTATATGGTATTTCATTTGTGTATATAATAATCAAATTGTTTTTATAATGCAGCTTTATGGAGGACCATATAAAATGTTTGTTGAAATGCAAATTCGTACATGATACACTGTAGGTTATAAAAATTATTTGAATCATTAAGATAGTTAATACGGCATAAATAATTAAAAAAATATGAATCAGAAAAAGGAATAGCGGTCGAAAAATTTTTGTCAATGCAAAATATATGATGGAAATAGAAGTAATAGATCATATATATAGATATTCTAAAAATGATTATAAATAAGGCGCAGGTAGAGTTGTTAATAAATAACAAATTTTATCAGAAATGAGAGTCTGTATTTTCATTATATGATAAATATGAAATCTCCAAAAAATATAGGGGGAAATATTATATGAAATAATTGATTGCGCTAAGGAACCAAAGGTGCCAGAATGAAAACTACGTCAAAGAATAAAAAAATTATATTAAAGAATATATTTCAAATATTATTTGAAGCAATGTTAATGTTTATTGGTTGGTTATTGTTGGGACAATGGGTTGTTCTATCTGTATTTATAGTATTATGTTTCATAGAATTATTCTTCCGTTTGGATGGCTATTGGGAAAATATTAAAAAAGTGGAGGAAGACCTAGATTCTATTCATAAACAAAAGAATATGGTACAAGATGGAATCGATAAGGAACATGACAACGATCAGAGAAAGAGATTAGTAGATCAGCGGACAAATCTTCGAAATAAAGAAGAAAAATATGAAAATAGCCGTCAGAAAAATGTGGATCATATAAAGGGAGATATAGTAAAATTATTTATCGCATCCATAATTGCTGTATCTGTAATAGGAATAAATAAATTCGCAAGTAAAAAAGAAGTTGTGAATTCTGATGTAAGCGGCATATCTGCGGAAGGGGAAACAGTAGGTATGAACGAAGTAGTAGACAGTGCCCCAGGCCCGGATTTGAAAACGGAAAATACAGTGCCATTAGAAAATTTAAATAAGGCGAAGGAAAATCGTACTTCTTCAAATGAAGAAGTACCAAATATCTGTTTTTATTTGTTAGATGGAATTTGTAGTGTATACCTTGATCCAGAGGAAGAAAAGAAAATATTTTATCTCGAAGAAGCAATAGATGCGGAAACACAAGTCCGCGAACATGTTACATCATTGCTTGTAAAAAATCAGGAAGATTCGTTTTCAAAAGAAGCGTCTTCCATTGAAAATGCAGCAATTGAGCAAGCATCTAATGACGAAGCTGAGTTTAAGATGGATATAAATGAGGCAGAGGAATGTATAAAGATCGGTGACTTTGATAGGTGGAATAATTGTGTTAGAGATGCTAATGATTTGGTTGAAATTATTGATACACGTATTAAAGTAGTTGAAGCTGGGCGGGGAAACCGGCAATTGTGTTTCATGGTTGCGAATGATTATCAGATATTGGCGTATGAATGTATCCGACAAAATAAAGATGCCACTATGATATTAAATTTTTATATGAAAGCTATTGATTGGGCAGAAAAAGCTTTGACATATGATGTTTCACCGGATGTTAAACAGGACATATATAACTACATAATTGGCAGATATCAAGATATTATGAATTGTGTTTCAATTAGTGAGGATATACGTGTACAGGCTGAGACGATACATGATGCAATGGAAAACATTATGAATGGTTTAATTTTTTAAATTATAAATCTGGGCTTACTTACTACTAATAATAAAATATATAGTAACATATAGTCGATTGTTCTATATTGCGTTCTTTTGTATTTTATTGAACTTTAGTGGGGGCCACCGTTGAATTCTGGCTTTATCTGACGGACTATGGATACGGACAATTCCAGTTGGTACTCCTTATTCTGTCACATGCGCTATCTGAGAGGAACGGAAAGATAGCGTATTCTGCCCTTATTCATATTGTCATACACTGTATTATGCTTACGGAGCAGTGCCCGTTCAGATAATTTGAGTTTATTATATGCGGCATGGTCAAAAAGATCTGAAAAATCCTCGAATTTTTTGACAAATTTCAAGATCATTGTGTCTTTAATTCGCAGAAACACAGGCTATGTCTGTAGTCTTCCGGTGTGGGTTTCAAAGCCATGTCCGTAGTGGTATCCATATTTGGAATAATCAGCTGTTTATGTTGAAGCATACATAGCAAAATGCATTTAGGGATATTTTTGTAATCACAGATAAAAAATGTCTGTATAAAGAATGGGCAGAATCTGCGGACTGTAGGTAAGTTATTTCGAGATAATTCCTTAT
>CASUON010000029.1 GCA_949457475.1 uncultured Lachnospiraceae bacterium | reverse complement strand
AGCCAAAGCCCGTGGGGCAGGCTGCAACGAATGCAGCATTAGCCAAAGAAGGGGAGCAATAAATTATTATGAAACTATCAGAAATGCATAAACAGAAAAAAAGCGTCCTGTCGTTTGAAATATTTCCGCCTAAGAAAGACCATGAACTGAAAAACATTGATAAAACGCTGGAAATCCTATGCGAATTAAATCCTGATTTTATCAGTGTGACATTTGGCGCCGGTGGAAGCGCCAATCACAACCAGACGATCGAACTGGCAAAAAAGATCAAGGAAACATACCATGTAGAGCCGGTCGTCCATCTGACCTGCCTTTGCTATGACCGCGGGCAGATCGATGCGTTTTCCAAAGAACTGGAAGCAGAAGGCATTCAAAATATATTGGCGCTGCGCGGCGACCGTAATCCGGACATACCGGAAAAAGACGATTTTGCGCACGCTTCAGACCTGATCCAATATTTAAAAACAAAAGGGGATTTTTGCATTGCCGCAGCCTGTTATCCGGAGTGCCATCCAGAGTCGGACAGCCGCGTGGACGAAATGCGGCATTTAAAGGGAAAAGTGGACGCGGGCGCAAGCCTGCTTTTATCCCAGCTGTTTTTTGACAACAATTATTTCTACCGGTTTGTCGAAGATTGCCGGATCGCCGGCATTGACGTGCCCGTTACGCCGGGGATTATGCCTGTCATCAACGCGTCCCAGATCAAACGGATGGTTACCTTATGCGGGGCGTCCCTGCCGCCGCGTTTTGAAAAGATCATCCACCGGTTTGAGACAAATAAAGAAGCGCTGTTTGACGCCGGTATGTCGTACGCGCTTAGCCAGGTGATTGACCTGTTGGCCAATGATGTGGACGGCGTGCATCTATATACGATGAACAACCCGGCCGTTGCGCGCAAAATTTGCGAGGGTATACGAAATATTATTTAACTGCGCGCAAAGGCAGTGTAAAGTTGTTCGGATGATTGGCAAATAGAATTGGCAGAAAACTTGCAGATCGATTGGCAAATGGAATTGGCAAAAACTTACGGATCGATTGCATATAGAAAGGCGGGCCATGAAAATTACCGGGATTATAGCAGAATACAATCCGTTTCACAACGGGCATGCCTATCAGCTAAAGTGTGCGAGAGAAGAAACTGGCGCCGATTATATTGTCGTAGCCATGAGCGGGAATTTTGTCCAGCGCGGCTCGCCCGCGCTGCTGGATAAATATGCAAGGGCCAAGATGGCGCTTTTGGGCGGCGCTGATTTGGTGATCGAGCTGCCTGTTTTGTGGTCGACCGCCAGCGCCGAGTATTTTGCAGGCGCCGGGGTGGCGCTTTTTAACAGCTTGGGGTGTGTGGACGCCTTAAGCTACGGTTGCGAGACCGTAGACGCTGGATTGTTTGCCGAAGTCTGTAGACGTGCGGCCAACGAAACGCCGCAGTATCAAGCAGAGCTATCTGCCTTGCTCCGGCAGGGCTTTCATTATGCAAAAGCAAGGGAACAGGCGCTCTTGGGGCAGTTTCCAGCTGCAAGCCATGCGGCCGTACGGCAAATTCTGGAAAACCCGAATAATATACTGGCGTTGGAATATCAAAAAGCGATTGCGTGCAGCCGTAGCGTAATGGACGTATATCCCGTGCTGCGCATCGGGCAGGGCTACCATTCGAAAAAACAGCGGGATACGTTTGCTTCTGCTTCCGCCATACGCCGTACGTTACAGCTCGAAGGCGGCCTTTTGCCAACGGGGCGGGCGGTTCATCATTTGGCAAGCAGCATGCCGCAGTACGCGTTCCAAGTGCTGGCAGATTATGCCAGGCAGTTTCCGTTCCTGGATGAAAACGACTGTTCCCAGATGCTGCATTATTGCCTGCTCCTTGGCGCGCAGTCCGGCTATGGCAGGTATGCGGACTGCACGCCGGATTTTTCAAATAAAATACGACGCCGCCTTGAACGTTATACGAACTTTACTGAATTTTGCGCATGTCTGAAATCAAAAGATATGACCCATGCGAGAATCCGCCGGATTTTGCTGCATATTCTTTTGAATATCTGTCAAAGTGATTATGAATTCTGGAAGGGCAGTTTTTTGCCGTACATTCGCATCTTGGGGTTTCGGCAGGAATCCAGGGGTTTGCTTACGCATATCAAAAAACACGTGCGTCTTCCGCTGCTTGCCCGTGCCGCGGACGCGAAAAAAATCCTCGCACAAAAGCAGGCTCTTTCTTTTTTTCAAAAAACACTATTTGCGGACGACCTTTACCGCAGCATGGTTACCGCAAAAAGCGGATGTGTTGTGGACAATGAATACCGCAGGAAGCTTGTGATCTTGTGATGTTGATACTTGCGGAAGGGCGGGGAATCGTAAATATACGTACGAACGATGACGTTATGGGTAACGAAGGAGGGGACAATATGCGCAAATTTTCGCGTATCCGGCTGTTTCTGCTGTTTTTGCCGCTTGCTGGCGTTATTTTTAGCGGCTGCGGCAAACAAGAGCCGATCAGTCAGTCCGGTTTTTATTTTGATACCATAATATCCGTTACGCTTTATGACCATTCCAAGCAGGAAGAGTTAGCGCACTGCTTTGAACTGGCGGATTTATACGAACAATATTTTAGCGCCAGCATCCCAGACAGCGATATTAGCAGGATCAATGCGGCGGGCGGAAAACCGGTGCGCGTCCACGATGAGACGAAAGAACTGCTGGAAAAAGGACTGGGCTACGCAGAGCTAAGCGGCGGGAAATTCGACATAACCGTCGGCCGGCTGACTTCCTTGTGGGATTTTCAGGCGGAAACGCCGTCTGTGCCGGATGCTGGCAAAATTTCGGATGCGGCGGCTACCGTTGATTACCAAAATATTTCTATCGCCGGCGATCAGGTCACTTTAAAAAACCCGGATGCGGCGATCGACCTGGGAGGGATCGCAAAAGGGTATATTGCCGACCGGATGAAGCAATATTTGCAGTCGCAGGGGGTTGCGGGCGGCATCATCAACCTGGGCGGCAACGTATTGGCAATCGGGGCAAAAGATAACGGCGACGCCTATCATATCGGCATCCAAAAACCGTTTGATGAAACAGGCGCGGTTGCCGCGTCTGTCAAAGTAAAAGACCGGGCGGTCGTGACGTCCGGCACGTACGAACGGTATTTTGTGCAAGACGGCGTTATGTACCACCATATCTTGGATACCGCGACAGGTTATCCGATAGAAAATAAGGTTGCCGGGGTGACGGTTATATGCCAGGACGCGGTAGACGCAGACGCATTAAGTACCGTCTGTTTTGCGCTTGGCGTAAAAGACGGCTTAGCGCTAGTGGAAACGCTGGACGATACGGAGGCGGTATTTATTACGGCTGACGGCCAGCTGCATAGTTCTTCGGGCATCGGCGAGGAAATCCCGCTACAGGTACTGTCTTTTATCCGAAAAGATTTGTGTTTTTCTGCCAAACATGTTAGAATAACTCAAAGTTTAGAACCTTTGATTTCGATTCAAATGGCATAAGTTTTGGACATTTGATTCGGAATGACGCAAAGGCTAGAGGCAAAGGTTAGAAGCAAAGGTTAGAGGCATTTGATCAGGAGGCATGATTCACAAGGAGGATACCGTATGGATCAGATATTGACAGAACTGGATTCCAGGCTTTTTGAAATGTTGTCAAAAAGTTCCAACCGCGTGTATTTTTATTATGCAGACGTAAAAAAGAATGTAGCTAGATGGTCTCCTTCGGCAGTCGAATATTTTGGCCTTCCGGGTGAAATTTTATCCCCGTCCACGCTGTGGGATGAAAAAGTGCATCCGGATGATTATGCAGAATATCAGCAGACGTTTATCGATATGGTAACGCATGTTACGCCAAAACAAAACTGTGAATACCGGGTTACGAATGCGCAAAATGAATATGTATGGGTAAACTGCCACGGATATATGAATTACGACGAAACAGGCTATCCCGTATTTTTTGCCGGGTTTGTAACGAATATGGGCACCGTCAATAAAATCGACGCGGTGACCGGGCTTTGGACTGGATACGGCTTTCGTCATGATGTTGCGAAAATGCTGGAGATGGACCAGTCCGGCGCCGCCATGCAGATTGATATCGACAATTTCAAACAGATCAACGCGTCCTACGGCTACCAGTTCGGGGATAAAGTACTGCGCGTAATCGGGCAGAAGATACACCAGGCATGCGGGCCGCAGGTCAAAGTCTACCGGATGGACGGCGCGCAGTTTGCGGTTTGCATGAACGGGGATAAACAGCAGCTGCTGGATTGCAAAGACCGTATGTTAAGAGAAATCGAAGAGCTTTCCGTCGACGGCGTCCGGCTCCATATCGACTATTACATTGGCGCTACGGTATTTCCAAACGACGCGGCGTTTATAGACCAGATACAGAGCAACTTGTATTATTCCTTGGCGCACGCGAAGCAGGAACGGGCGACAGACCTTGTGTTTTTCAGCAGGCATTTATACGAAGAGCGCAATTGCAGGCTGCGGTTGAATTCTTATTTAAAGCGGAGCATCGGGGAAGGGTTCCGCGGTTTCCGCCTTGTCCTCCAGCCGGTCATCGACGCAAAGACCGGGGAGCTGCATTCTGCAGAGGTGCTGCTGCGCTGGAACAACGAACATTTCCCTAAAATTGGCCCGGCGGAATTTATGCCGCTTCTGGAAGAAACACAAAGGATTATTCCAGTAGGCAAATGGCTGATCGACCGCGCTTTTGCCATGATTTCAGAATGGAACCAGAATACAGGGGAGAAACGGCTGCCCCATATTAATATCAACTTTTCCTATATCCAGCTTGTAGACGAGACGTTAAAAGATTATGTGATCGGCAAACTGGATGAATACCACCTGCCCCATGACATGCTTGTAGCGGAGCTTACCGAAAGCTGCAAGATCGAGTATAGCGACGACCTGGCGCAGATTTTGCACAGCTACCGCGAGGAAGGGGTTATGATCGCGCTGGACGATTTTGGGACAGGGTACGCGTCGCTTATGGTATTAAAAGATATCCCCGCAGATATTGTCAAACTGGATTATACGATGATACGGACGATCGAAGACCGCCCGAAAGACCGCAACCTGGTGGAATTTATTATCACATACTGCAACCAGATGGAAATTGAAGTCTGCACTGAAGGCGTCGAGACGGAGCAGACGCTTGGCATTGTAAAAGAAGCGGGGGCAACGTATATCCAGGGGTATTATTATGACAAGCCGCTAGAAACAGATGAATTTTATGAGAAATACATCCGCAGGCCGTCCGGCAGACTGGGGACCTTCCAGTAAACGCGGGCGGACATTTGTCCGCTTTGGGGGATTTCTTTTTTGAAAAAGGCAGGGAAAACAGGACAGGAGAGCGTATGGCAGACTTAAAAATTGAACGCATTAACGAATTATACCGCAAATTAAAAGCGGAAGGGCTTACACCGGAAGAAAAAAAAGAGCAGGACTTGCTGCGGAAAAATTATATAGCGGCAATCCGCGGTAACATCCGCAGCCAGCTAAACCAGATCGACATGCAGATGGAAGACGGTACGATTGTGAACCTGGGTGAAAAGTATGGGCACAAAACAGCAGATTAGGTCTGCGTGCCTGGCCAAGCGTAGCGCGCTTTCGGCCGGCCGCGCCATGCAGCTGTCCATGCGGATATCCGAAGCGGTATTGCAGTGGGAACCGTATCAAAAGGCGGATGCCGTGTATTTCTATTACCCGCTTGGGAACGAAGTATCCCTGCTGCCGGTTGTCAAGGATGCGCTATCGCGCGGCGTTCCAACCGCGTTTCCAAAGGTAACGGGGGAGACGATGCAGTTTTGGCAGGTGTACGGCTTGGACGAGCTTAAGGAAGGCGCTTTCCATGTACAGGAGCCGTCGGTATGCCGTCCGGTGCAATGGGCGCATGCAATCTGTTTTGTACCGGGGGCGGCGTTTGACCAGGGCGGCGGGCGTTTTGGATATGGAAAAGGCTATTATGACCGGTATTTTTCCACGCATTTATGCCGTATGCTGGTCGGATGCGCCTATGGGTTCCAAGTGGCAAAGGAGCTGCCGGCCGACGCATGGGACCGGCGAATGGACTGCCTAGCAACCGAAAGCGGGGTTGTCCGCTGCCGAGCAATACAATAATGCATTCACAAATAGGAGAACATCAGCAGAGATGAATCAAGAAATAAATTTCGGCCAAAGGGGCGTCAGTGAAAGAGGCGTCAATGAAATAAATTTCCACGCAGGGCCGCCGGAAACAGAGCCGGAGAGGCAGTATTATTTTATGGAAAAATGCCGGGAATGGGTGCGGGCGTTTGAAGAGGAAAACGGCCGCCGCCCGTATTTTTTTACGCAGACGTTCGGCTGCCAGATGAACGCGAGGGATTCGGAAAAGCTTTCCGGCATTTTAAAGGCTGTCGGCTACCAGGAGGCGCAGACGGAGCAGGCGGATTTTGTAATTTATAATACGTGTACCGTCCGGGAAAACGCAAATAATAAAGTATATGGCAGGCTGGGGCGGCTGCACCATTTGAAAAAGAAAAACCCCAAGATGCATATCGCGCTTTGCGGCTGTATGATGCAAGAACCGGACGTCGTACAGAAGCTGCAAGACAGCTACCGGTTTGTAGACCTGATATTCGGGACGCATAATTTATACCGGTTTGCGGAACTGCTGGCGCGTATGTACGGGGCGTCGCAAACAGTCGTAGAGGTATGGCAGGGCACAGATGAGATTGTAGAAGATTTGCCGGCAGAGCGCAAGTTTCCGTTTAAATCCGGCGTCAATATTATGTTTGGATGTAACAATTTTTGCAGCTATTGCATCGTACCTTATGTCCGGGGGCGTGAAAGGAGCCGCGCGCCAAAAGAGATTTTGGGGGAAATAAAAAAGCTGGCTTCGGACGGCGTTGTGGAGATTATGCTGCTTGGGCAAAACGTCAATTCCTATGGAAATACTTTGTTAAATGATAAAATAACTTTTGCAAAGCTGCTGGAAGAAGCGGCGAAAATAGACGGAATTGAACGGATACGATTTATGACGTCGCATCCGAAGGATTTATCCGACGCATTGATTGAGACGATGAAAAGCTCCCCGAAAATCTGCCGCCACCTGCACCTGCCGCTACAGTCGGGAAGCTCCCGTATATTGCAGCAAATGAACCGCCACTACGATAAAGAAGGCTATCTGGCGCTTGTCGACAGGGTGCGGGACGCCATGCCGGATATCGCGCTTACGACCGACTTGATTGTAGGGTTTCCAGGGGAAACGGAAGAGGATTTTTTGGAAACGATGTACGTCGTGGAAAAAGTCGGATTTGATTCGGCGTTTACGTTTATCTATTCCAAACGCACAGGAACCCCGGCGGCAAAGATGGCGGGGCAGGTGCCGCAAGAAGTTGTAAAAAGCCGTTTCGACCGCCTGCTGGCGCGGGTACAGGAAATTGCGGCGCAAAAAGCGCAAAGGTTGACTGGCAGCGTCCAGCAAGTGCTCGTAGAAAGCGTGAACAGCCATGACCCGTCGTTTGTGACCGGTAGGCTTAGCAACAACTCAATTGTACATCTGCCTGGTACGCCTGCGCTGATCGGCAAATTTGTACAGGTTCGCCTGGAGACGTGCAAAGGTTTTTACTATTATGGGACTATTTATGGGAACACGGTTTAGGCTGGAGGAAGGTACGGGCAGGCAAGGGACAAAACAGGTGAAAAAGCGGTTTTCAAAAGCAGATTTGATATTGATAGTCCTGCTGCTTGTCATCGGTGTGTGCGGGCTGCTGTTTGTAAATGCGAAAAAAAAACAGGCTGGCGCGACCGTGCAGGTTTTCGTAGACCGCACCCTGTATGGAACCTACGAACTATCCAAGGACCAGACGGTTCCTATCCAAGCGCACGGCGCTGTGACAAATACGCTGCAAATTTCGGATGGGAAAGCCAAAATGGTGCAAGCGGACTGCCCAGACCAGCTGTGCGTCCACCAGCGCGCGGTGTCTGCCCGGGGTGAAACGATCGTATGTCTGCCCAATAAGGTTGTGGCGGAAGTAAAAGGGGAACAGGAAGCGGCGTTTGACTCTATTTCGCGCTAGAGTAGGAGGCATTTGAGGAATGAACAGGCATAAGCGAAAAACCGCGTATATGGGGCTGTATCTGGCGCTGGCGCTTATATGCAGCTATATCGAATCCTTGATCCCCGTGTCCTTTGGCATTCCGGGCGTCAAGCTTGGGCTTGCCAACATTGTGGTCATATTGATGCTTTACCGTGCCGGGATAAAAGAAGCGCTTGCAGTCTCTGTTATGCGCATTCTGCTTGCCGGCTTTTTATTTGGCAACCTGTTTAGTATTTTATATGGCCTTACCGGAGGGCTATTGAGTTTCGTGTGTATGGTGTTTTTGAAACGGACAAAGCGATTTCACATACTGGCTGTCAGCATGGTCGGCGGGGTTGCCCATAACCTGGGGCAGGTTGCGGCGGCTGCCGCAGTTGTGGAAAACCTGAACCTGTTTTTTTATTTTCCGGTGCTGCTGCTTGCCGGGCTGGCCGCGGGGGCTGTGATTGGCATTATCGCGCAAGAAGTGCTGTCCCGCCTGCCGGCAGACGGCTAGAACTGTGGGCAGTCACGCGCTTGGAATATTTGTAAAACGGATAAAAAACTGAAAAAGACGAATTCAAACAGATCACACAAAGGGGCAAAAAATGATTTCATATATAAAAGGCGTACTGGCAGATATGGACGAAGACAGCATTGTCGTAGATGTGTCCGGGGTAGGCTGCCATATTTTTGTGCCTGGGCAAGTGTCCAGCCGTCTGCCGCGGATTGGGGAGACGGTTAAAATACATACGTATTTGCAGGTACGTGAAGACGCTATGGCGCTTTTTGGATTTTTAACCAAAGACGACCTGCGCATTTTTAAATTACTGCTGGGGGTAAGCGGCATCGGCCCAAGGGGCGCGTTGGCGATCCTGTCCGTCATGTCGGCGGACGAGCTGCGTTTTGCGGTATTAGGCGACGACTCCAAAACAATCGCGAAGACGCCTGGTATCGGCGTCAAAATGGCGAAGCGGCTGATCCTGGAATTAAAAGACAAAGTAAGCATAGAAGATGCGTTCGAGAAAAAGGACGGGCCAAATCTGGAACAGGAGCCGGCCGCGGGCGCGGAGGGCGTAAAAAAAGAAGCTGTGCTCGCCCTGACTGCGCTCGGCTATTCTTCTGCGGAGGCATTGAAAGTGTTAAGCGGCATTGCAATTACCGAAGAGATGGGGGTAGAAGAAGTGCTAAAACAAGCGCTTAAAAATATGGCCCTCCTGTAACCGGACACCTCTTAGCTACTGGGGCGCCGGGGCGTGCCGGCTCCCCGGCTGCGTCCGATCTATAAAAAGTATTTGATACTTTTCAGTAGCTGGGGCATGTCGGCTCCCCGGCTGCGTCCGATCTATAAAGGGTATTTGATACTTCTTAGCTACAGGCGCGCCGGGGCGTGTTGGAAAGAGGGCAGGCATAAAAAAGGATGAAGATTATAAAATGGAAAAAAGAGTAATTTCCACACAAGTGCAGGAAGAAGATAAAACTATTGAAAAAAACCTGCGCCCGAAGAGGCTTGAAGAGTACATCGGGCAGGAAAAAACAAAAAAGAATTTGAAAGTATATATTGAAGCGGCTAAACAGCGGAAAGAGCCTTTGGACCACGTCCTGTTTTTTGGCCCGCCGGGCCTTGGAAAAACAACCTTGTCTGGTATTATTGCAAATGAAATGGGCAGCCATATGAAAATTACATCCGGGCCCGCCATTGCAAAGCCAGGGGAAATGGCTGCGATATTAAGCAACCTTGCGGAAGGCGACGTTTTATTTGTAGACGAGATACACCGTTTGAACCGGCAGGTAGAAGAAGTGCTGTATCCGGCAATGGAAGACTTTGCGATCGATATTATGATCGGCAAGGGCGCGACCGCGCGTTCCATCCGCTTGGATTTGCCGAAATTTACGCTCGTAGGCGCGACTACGCGCGCTGGGCTTTTGTCGGCGCCGTTGCGCGACCGTTTCGGCGTCATCCACCATCTGGAATTTTATACGGTCGAAGAACTCCGCACGATCATACTGCATTCCTCGCAAAAGCTCGCTGTCGAAATTGACGCGGAAGGCGCTTACGAACTGGCGCGCCGCTCCAGGGGGACGCCAAGGCTGGCCAACCGCCTGTTAAAACGGGTGCGGGATTTTGCGCAGGTAAAATACGACGGGCGCATTACCAAAGAGGTGGCGGCCTTTTCCCTGGATTTATTAGAAGTGGATAAAATGGGACTGGATCAAAATGACCGCGGGATACTGCTTACGATCATACAAAAATTTGGCGGTGGCCCGGTCGGGCTGGATACGCTTGCCGCGGCTATCGGGGAAGACGCCGGGACGATTGAGGACGTCTACGAACCTTTTTTAGTACAAAACGGGCTGATTAACCGTACGCCGAAAGGCCGTATCGCGACAGAGTTTGCCTACCAACATTTTGGAATTGTAAAATAGTGGTTGTTTTTCCATTCAGAAATCAGTATAATAAAAAGGTGTATAAACGTAACGACGATACGTAATTAAGGAGAGTACAAAACAATGGCAGCAAAAAAAAGCACGGATGTAATGATTGCCGGAAAGGTATACACCTTAAGCGGGTACGAGGAAGAAGGCTATCTTCAGCGTGTTGCATCTTATATCAATGCCAAGATTTCTGAGATTACCGAGCGCGAAGAGTTCCGCAGGATTCCGAGCGATATGAAAGCAATCCTGGTCGAACTGAATATTGCGGACGATTATTTCAAAGCAAGGACACGCTTTGAAGATATTGAGGAGAGTTATAAAAAAGCGGAGAAAGATCTATTTGATTTAAAACATGAACTGGTAGATACACAGATGAAAGTCGAAGAACTGCTGGAAAAATTAGACAACGAACAGAAGGAAAAAACGAAAAAAAATGCCAGGGAAGAAGCGCTGGAAGAACAGTACAAAAAACTGGAAGACAAATACCAGCTCCTGTTAAGCAATGCCAAAATATCCGATGAAAAAAACCGCCAGTTTGAAGAAATCCTCCGTTTAAGCCAGCAGGAAAAGCGTGAATTGGAATCGCGGAACAAAGAACTGCGGATGAATAAAGAAAAACTGGAATCTGCGTTGGCAGACGCTTTATTTGGCGCAAGCCAGCAGCCGGTGTATGAGAAGAAAGCGCCAGAGGTAGACCAGCCCCCCATCGTAGAACTTTCAGAAGAAGAAAAACAGGCGATCGCAGAACTTGCTAAAATAAACGATCCGTTATCCGTGGAGCTGCTCGGGCAGGAAGAGTCCGCACCCGAAAAAATTTCGGAAAACACAAAGCCCGCCAGAAAAGCCGCGCCAAAGACGTCCAGAAAAAAGAAGCAGGAGCCGGCGCAAAAGGCTTCCGGCGGTGCAAATGCGGGCGGGCCGCAGCCAATGCCGCGGGATGCCGGCCATCTGCAGCCATTGCCGCTGGATAATGGCCAGACGGAAGGCGGGGCAGGCTTTTCAAGCGCCGATGAAGACGCTGATAAAGATTCCGATGAAGATATTGACGCGAATTTTGGTGGAAATTTTAATAGGAATTCCGACGGAAATTTAGATAGGGATTCCGAAGTAGATGTTAATGGGAATTTTGATGAAGATTCTGATGGAGATTTTGATGAAGATTCTGATGGAGATTTTGATGAAGATTCTGATGGGGATTCTGATGGGAATTTTGAAGTAGATGTTAATGGGAATTTTGATGGAAATTTAGATAGGGATTCCGAAGGAAATGATGCATATGGCGCACAAATAGAAGATACCGCAGACATACAGTCCAGCCAGGGGGAAAGGCAGAAAGGTACGGGTTTTTTCGAGCTGTCTGAAAAAGAGGCCCAGCCGGAAAAACAATCTGATACTAAAAAGGCGGTAAAAAAAACGGAAGGAAAAGCGAAGGAGACTGATGATGAAAAAACCAGCTTTATAGGAGTGGCCGGTGTCCTGACGGAAGATGTAACCGAAGAAGAGCTCTTTGTGGATCCTGCGGAAGACGAGGACGATCCGCAGGAAATGGATTCGGTGTTTTCGGAAATTTCAGACGACGACGATCCAGAACTACGTGAAATTGCCGAGCAGATTGCCGAAATGAACCGCCAGGAAAAGGCGGAAAAAAAGAAAAAGAAAAAGCAGGAATTGTAAAAAGCGTATAAAAAACTGTACATAGAGAAAAGAATAGGGAATAGAGTATTCTGTTCCCTGTTTTGTTATCGTTTCAAATAATTTCTGCCGGAGGCAATTTATTGATGAAGAATATGCAGCAGACGGAAAATGAAAACCAGGAGGTTATAAAAGCACCAGAGCTGCTTGCGCCGGCCGGGTCTTTCCAGACGGCGAAGGCAGTGATCCACGCAGGCGCAGATGCGGTATATCTAGGAGGCGGACGATTTGGCGCAAGGGCTTATGCGGACAACCTTTCGCAGGAGGAGCTTTTGGAAGTGATCGACTACGCGCACCTGCACCATGTAAAGGTATATCTGACCGTAAATACGTTGTTAAAGCAGCATGAACTGGAAGAATTGTACGACTATCTCCTTCCTTATTATATGCAAGGTTTGGATGCGGTAATTGTACAAGACTACGGCGTTATGCAATATATTCGCCGGTGTTTTCCAAATCTGCCGCTTCATGTCAGTACGCAGATGTCTGTCGCGGGTGTGTATGGCGCCGCATATTTAAAAAGCAAAGGCGCGGCACGTATCGTAACGGCGCGGGAGCTGTCGCTTAAGGAAATATCGGAAATCCACAAACAGGTAGATATTGAAATTGAAAGCTTTGTGCATGGGGCGCTTTGCTATTGCTATTCCGGGCAGTGTCTGTTTAGCAGCATGCTGGGCGGGCGCAGCGGCAACCGCGGGCGTTGCGCCCAGCCGTGCCGTCTGCCATATACGGTTTTGGACGCGGACAGGCGGCCTATATCCAGGCCGGATAGTTATCCGCTTAGTTTAAAAGACTTGTGCGCTTTGGAGCTGATCCCGCAGCTTGCGTCTGCAGGCATTTCTTCCTTTAAAATCGAAGGCAGGGTAAAATCCCCGGAATACGCGGCGGGCGTTACCGCAGTCTATCGGAAATATATAGACCGCTATAAAGACGGCGGCCGTTTTCTTGTGCAAAAGCAAGACGTCATCCGTCTAAAGGATACCGGAAGCCGCGGAGGGTTTACGCAGGGGTATTATTTTCAACATAACGACAGGCAAATGGTTACGCTGCAGCAGCCTTCCTATGTTAAGAACCACACGCCTTATATTGACCAAGTACGGGCGCGCTATATTGATACAGAGCGTAAAATACCAGTACGCGCAATCGCCGAATTAAAGTGCGGGGAGCCGGCAAAGCTGTGGGTATTTAAGGAAGAATGTATAAAAGGCCTTACGCAAGGCCCAGTAGAGAATTTAACGAAAGCTTTGTTGGAACGTGTAATAGAACGTCCAATAAAAATTGACTGCGGCTTCGCGCAGGACGATATTGTCCAGGCTGCGCAGAACCAGCCGATAAGCCGTGAAATGGCAATTCAGCAGCTGTCGAAAACGGGAAATACGCCGTATGATATGAAATCGGTGGAAGTAGTTATGGACGGGCAGCCGTTTTTGCCTAAACAGGCGTTAAACCGGCTGCGGCGCAATGCGCTGGAAAACTTAACGCAGGCGGTTACGGAGCGTTACCGCAGGGGTGATGGCGTTGCGATCCGCCCGCGTCATATATTAGCCAGCCAAGCAGCGCAACCAGCGCAAAAAGGCGCGCCCGAAGTAGTCCAGGCGGCGCGAAAAGGCGCGCCCGAAGCAATACAGGCAGCGCAAAAAGGCGCGCCCGAAGCAATACAGGCGGCGCGAAAAGGCGCGCCCGAAGCAATACAGGCAGCGCGAAAAGGCGCGCCCGAAGCAGTACAGGCGGCCTTTTATGCCGCGGTAGAAACTGAGGCGCAGTTAAATGCTGTGTTAGAATATAGCTGGATCGGCAGGGTATATTTAGACAGCGCTATGTATGCGGATTCGTTAGGGGATTTGGCGCGGCATGCCGCCCTGTCCAAAGCCGCTGGGAAACAGGCGTATTTGATCCTGCCTGCGGTATTCCGCGGGCGGGCGGCGCGTTTTTACCAGGCGCGCTGGGCAGAGGTCGAGCAGGCGGGCGTTGACGGATACCTGGTAAAGAGCCAGGACGAGCTGGGTTTTCTATGCAGCCAGGGCGTTGACCAGCGCCGTTGTGTTTTGGACCACAGCCTGTATACATGGTCGGACGAGGCCAAAGCCGCCTATCGTGCAGACGGCTGGGTATTTGATACGGTGGCACTAGAATTAAACAAAAAAGAGTTGTCCGGGCGCAGCCATGCGCAAAGCGAGCTTTTGATCTATGGGTACCTGCCGTTGATGACGAGCGCCCAGTGCATCTGGAAAACGCTTGGGCGGTGTATCGGCGCGCCTTCGCTGTGTTATTTAAAAGACCGTTACGCGAAGGAATTCCCAGTCAAAAACAACTGCATGGAATGCTATAATATAATTTATAATTCTTCGCCGCTTTCTTTGATCCGGATGCCGGAAGAACTGGCGGCGCTGCATCCGGCAGCGTTTCGGCTGCATTTTACAATCGAACCGGCAAAACAGGTGCATAAAATATTAGGCTGCGTACGGCAGTCCTTTTTGGAACACCGGGTGCCGGACATGCCCGCGGCAGCGGGCGCTTATACAAAAGGGCATTTTAAGAGAGGCGTAGAATAGGTAGATTATGGTACACATCATTGTAGAACTTTCCAAATATCTGATGCTGCTCTTGTTTGCATGTTATACTTATATTTGTTTTACCGTGCTAGGGAAGAGGAAGTCAGAAAAGAAACAAAAGCGGATATTAAAAAGGCAGCAGCGGCTGATTTTTCTGATCCATTTATATGCGTACGCAGTCATATTTGCAGTCAACCGGAACGTGGAGGTATTGATCTCCTATGTGATGCAAGTAGTCTTGCTGCGCTGTATATTCATTATTTATCGATATATCTATAAGCGTGCTTCAGGGCTTGTGGCGAACAATATGTGCATGCTGCTTGCCATTGGCTTTATTATTTTATACCGGCTGGAACCGGACAAAGCGGCGCGCCAGTTCCAGATTGCGGTAGCAGCTACGGTTGTTACCATGATCGTCCCGTTTTTCATCCATAAGCTGCACTTTTTGGACAAACTGGCGTGGGTTTACGCGGGGGCCGGAATCGCGCTGCTGCTCGTTGTCGCCGTACTTGGCGCAAAAAGCTATGGCGCGAACCTTTCCTTCCAGTTTGCCGGGGTCGCTGTACAGCCGTCCGAATTTGTAAAAATCATATTTGTGTTTTTTGCCGCGTCCATGCTGTACCATTCTACAGGGTTTGCGCAGGTAGTAAAAACGACGGTAGTTGCGGCAGTCCATGTGCTGATCCTGGTTGTTTCCAAAGACCTAGGCGCCGCGCTTATTTTTTTTATTACGTACCTTGTGATGCTGTATGTGGCGACTAGGAAATTATCTTATTTTGCCGGCGGGCTGGTATGCGGGAGCCTTGCTTCGGTAGTGGCCTATCATTTGTTCGGCCATGTGCGGGTTAGGGTTACGGCATGGAAAGACCCGCTCTCTGTAATTGACACCGACGGCTACCAGGTATGCCAGTCGTTGTTTGCGATCGGCACCGGGGGATGGTTTGGCATGGGGCTCTACCAGGGGATGCCAAGTAAAATCCCGGTTGTTGACCAGGACTTTGTGTTTGCGGCAATCTCGGAAGAAATGGGCGGCTTGTTTGCGGTCTGCCTGTTAATGGTATGCGCGAGCTGCTATCTGATGTTTTTAAATATCGCCATGCAGATGCGCGACCAGTTTTACAAGCTGCTTGCGCTGGGGCTTGGGACTGTCTATGGGTTCCAGGTGTTTTTAACGGTAGGCGGCGTGATCAAATTTATCCCGTCTACCGGCGTGACGCTGCCGCTCGTCAGCTATGGCGGAAGCTCGCTGCTTAGCACATTTATTATATTTGCGATTATCCAGGGGCTGTACATTTTACGGGAAGACCAAGTCGGCGGCCCTGGGCGGGAGGCGGTTGGCATCGCGGATAGCCAAGCGACAGACCGTTGGATGGAAAAATGATTACATGCGAAAGAAATGCAAAAGAAATGCGAAAGAGGGTGCCGAATGAGGAATAACCAGGAAAAAAACCGTGAATTTGTAGTCGTCACTTACTTGTTCCTTGCAGTGTTCTTGGGAATGATCGCGTATTTTGCCTATTTTCAGTTTGCAAAAAGCGAAGCGTTTATTAACAGCCCTTACAATGCAAGGCAGGATGCTTTTGCTAAGCGTATACAAAGGGGGGATATCGTATCCGCGCAGGGGGATGTGCTTGCTACGACCGAGGTCGGCGCGGACGGCAAAGAGACGCGCAGCTATCCTTATGGGCGTATGTTTGCCCACGCCGTCGGCTACAGCACCAATGGCAAGACGGGCGTGGAATCGATCGACAATTTCCAGCTGCTGCGTTCCCATGCGTTCTTTTTGGAAAAGCTGCTCCAAGATTTGCAGGAAAAGAAAAATATCGGCGATACTGTCGTAACGACGCTGGATACCGCGGTGCAAAAAGCGGCGTTTGACGCGCTTGGCAGCCGCCAGGGGGCGGTTGTAGCGTTGCAGCCGTCGACCGGAAAAATACTGGCGATGGTATCAAAGCCCGATTTTGACCCAAATACGATCGCTGCGGAGTGGGAAAGCATTACGGCGGAAGGCAATACGTCTTCCGTGCTGCTCAACCGCGCGACGCAGGGGATGTACCCGCCCGGCTCTACGTTTAAGATATTCACGCTGTTAGAATATATGCAGGAGCACAAGGATTACGAGAAATACCGTTACCAGTGCACTGGAAGCATAGAAGCCGAGGGGAACGTGATCCACTGTTTTGAAAACAACATCCATGGGGAGGAAGACTTGACGGCTGCGCTGGCAAATTCTTGCAACGCGTCCTTTGCAAGCATCGGGCTGTCGCTAGACCTTGACCGGTTTGCAAAGCAAAACCGCAGCCTGTTGTTTTCAAACAGCCTGCCCTGTGAGTTTCCATATAAAGAGAGTAGTTATGTGCTAAAAAACGGTGCTGCGCCTGGCCAGGTCATGCAGACGGCCATCGGGCAGGGGGAGACGCTAGTAACGCCATATCATATGGCGCTTGTCATGTCCGCCATAGCCAACAAGGGTGTGCTGATGTCCCCTTATATTACCGACCGTGTGACAAACCACGACGGCGTAACCGTAAGCAGCCGGGAGCCGGAAGAATACGGGCGGCTATTGAAGGCCAAGCAGGCCGGCGTATTAAAACAGTATTTGCAGGAAGTTGTTGCGCAGGGGACGGCGCGTGCATTAAGCGGGCAGGCTTATACTGCGGGCGGGAAGACCGGTTCTGCTGAATATACGGATGAAAAACAGTCCCATGCGTGGTTTGTCGGATATGCGAAAAAAGAAAAGCGGAAAGGGATTGCCGTCTCTGTGATTGTAGAAGGGGCGGGCAGCGGCAGCACTTATGCGGTACCGGTTGCAAAAGCTGTGTTTGATGCTTATTATAAGGATTGAAAAATATTGCTTCTTATTTTATAATAGAGTTAGAATTTATATGATATTTCGATTAGTTTAGATAATTTGAATGCCAGAATTCAATTTCGAAATAGTTTCAGATTTAAGGAGCAAAACACAATGAATAATCATGAGATTATGCAAATTGCGCTGCAACAGTCGGCGATCGACTGTAGCTGTAGTCCGTGGGATTTCTTGACGGTAACAAACCATGTCTGTGAATCGGTTGCTTCAGATTCAAAAAAGGAGCGGTGCTATTTACAACTGCCGCATCTTTGCAGCCTGGTATCTTATGGCGCTAATATTGTAGCGTCGGGGCGGGCGTCCATTTTAACGGATATTGGCCATTTTATCAACCAGGCGGCGGAACCCTCGGACTGTTTTGAAACGCCCGGCATATATGCCCTAAATCGGATTCTGCAAAAAGAGGACGCCGCGGTATGTTTTATGGCAGATTATTATTTGCCGGATATAGATGCCGTTTTTCGTTTCCGCACGCAGTGCCCGTATGAAGTACGTATACTAGGGCCGGAAGAATTTGCAGATTGTTACACGCGGGAATGGAAAAACGCGCTGTGCGAAAAACGCAAAGAGCGGGACATGCTGGCGGCCGGGGCGTATGAAAATGGCCGCCTTATAGGACTTGCCGGGGTATCCGCCGATTGCGGCACGATGTGGCAGATCGGCGTGGACGTATTGGCGCCATATCGCAAACAGGGGGTTGCGTCCACATTGACGAACCGGCTGGCGAGGGAAGTGTTGGAACGTGGGTTTGTGCCATTTTACTGTGCGGCATGGTCAAATGTAAAATCCAGAAAAAATGCCGTGCGCAGCGGCTTTTGCCCGGGGTGGGTAGAAGTTATAGCAAAAAGCCGCGCTTACATAAAACATATGGGGTATGAGGTATGATCCATTTATAACAAAGCATCCGGCATGGAT
>CASUON010000028.1 GCA_949457475.1 uncultured Lachnospiraceae bacterium | reverse complement strand
CAACGAACACCGTTACCGTTTTCCCCCCCCCTTAAATAAATTCTCTGCAGCCCGCTTTGTTGGCGCAAAGTGCCAAGACGCTATGCTCCCAACCGCTTGACGGTTGAATTCCTCCGGATATGGGGAATAAATATCATAAGTCCGAAGCCCCGCTTCTACGTGTCCAACTGGAATCCGCAAATAAAACGCGGCAAGCGCGGTAGCAAACGCCGTGGACGTATCGCCGTGGACAAGGACAATATCCGGCTGCGCCCTGGTGATGACATCACGCATCCCAGTTAAGACGCCCGTCGTAATATCAAAAAGCGTCTGCTGTTCTTTCATAAGATCCAAGTCATAGTCAGGCGTCACGGCAAAC
Organism: uncultured Lachnospiraceae bacterium; assembly: GCA_949457475.1. Taxonomy (GTDB): domain Bacteria; phylum Bacillota; class Clostridia; order Lachnospirales; family Lachnospiraceae; genus Eubacterium_J. The sequence continues at coordinate 18,302 of CASUON010000028.1, read as the reverse complement.
GCCGCCAGAACCTGGTCAAGCATCGCGCGGTGCTGGCCGGTGACACAGACGATTGCCTGGATGGACGGCCTCTTTTTTAGCTCCAGCACCAATGGGCACATTTTGATTGCCTCCGGGCGTGTCCCAAAAACAAGCATTACTTTCTTTTTGATTTTCTCCACATCCTTTCACAAAAATCCCCAAAGCCCCCAGAGATATCTGCATTTATTTTTCACACCCGGTATCTCCCCAATATGCGTCCGATCTCCGCTCACCCGATCGTGGACGCCTTCTAGTCGCCAGTTTTTGTACAGGAAAACCCGTTCTCCTCGAAGGAACTCCTTTAGGCATCCACTAAGCCCGCTTTCTATTTGTGTAAATGGCGTCCCTTCCTTGCTTTTTGCAAGTCAATATATAAAACACGTTTATGCTCCACCTTCGCACCCTCCTTGCTACTTACGCCCTACCTCCGTACTCAGCACATATGTTCTTCCAAAAACCGCATCGCAGTTGTCCTCTTTTTTTCTGTAATACCCGCAAGCTTGCTGTAATCGATAATGGCGGGATCTGCTATCTGCCTATCGCGCAACGTACTAAGGTCAATCAGCCTGTCAGAAAGGCCATATTCCGCAACGGCGTTTTCAAGCCTCACGTTCAGGCTCCTTTTGCTGCCTTTAGCAAAACGGCTGAAATTATAAAACTGCTTCTCCATAAGCAGTGAAAATGCGGTTCCATGAAAAGAATCTGTCACCACAAAATCCGCATCGCGCACAAGCGCCACAAATTCCCTTGGCCCTGCGTCCGCTACGTCCACATCCGCAAACCCGACATCCGCCTGTTGGAATCTTCGAAAGACATGTGGAATCGCTACTACTTCCAGGCCGTTGCGGTGTGCAAAACACCGGACAGCCTTCCGCCTGCTTTTGTCTTCGCCAAGCAAGTACGCAAATATATAATGCTTTGGCAGCCCGCGTGGCTTTACAGAAAAATCTGACCACGCGTCTTTCGTCATAAGAAACACCGGGTCTGCGATCTTCTTGTTTTCGATATGCATCCCGCGCAGCATCCTGGAAAAATTCTCCTCGCGCACTGAAACGACATCCATGCCTTTCACAAGCTGGAACAGCTTTTTTTCGTCATACGCCGAAAAACTGTCCTTTCCGGCGCTGCAGCTAAATCCGATCTTTTTGCCTGCCCGCGCGAATTTGAGAAAGAAATTCTCATCGGTATATTCTGGGTTCCATACTTGGTCGCCCCCGGTAATGTAAACGTCATACGCTTGTTTCATCCGCTTGATCGTATCCGGGTAGAATAACTTCGTCGCCTGAAATTCCTTTTGCATAAAATCTTCAAATACGTCTTTTCGGATGTCCCTTCCGTATTCCTGCACGTATCTGCTATAAAGCCCCCTTTGCAGGGCCGCCTTCCTTTTCTCCTTCATGTAATAAACAGGGTCGCGCAATATCTCTACGATCCGGCCGGAACGCAGCATAAGCTTTTTGGCTAGCCCCTTTACCTGCTGGCTGTATTGAAGTTCCTCGCAACGATACCCCATCCCCTCCAGCGTCTTATATAGCGCATATGCCTGGAGCATTGCCCCATAGTTATAATTTTGATAGAACAAGGTATGTATCAGCACCGTCCCGCCCATTTTTACCAAACCTCCTGTTATCGCCTAAGCATTTTTTTAACCGCCCTGACCCCGTTTTCCCCAAGCACTGATTTCGCGGCATTTTTCAAATTTCCCACAGCGTTATGCCTGCTATTGTTAATCATGCGCAGCGCCTCGCTCTCCTTATCGCTGTATGTAAAGACCTCAAAGATTACAGGCGCGCGGCCGGATGAAGCGTCAAAAAAAACGGCGGCCTTTTCCAGATATTGCTCTTTGCTGTCCGCAGATAGGTATACAAAACCCAAGTCAGTCGCATAATGCTTCACCAGCTCCGCAGACTGGTTTCCATAATGCCCGGCGGCTGCTATAAAAAGATCTGCCTCTTGTCCAAAACGGGCGGCTGGATGGTTGTAGTTTCGAAATTCCGTTCCCTTCCCGTTGTTGACCAGCATAATACGTACATTTGGCCCCACATGGCGGTTGACCATTGCATTCAAATCATAGAAAAACGACAGGTCGCCAAATATGCCAAAATATAATTTATCCGGATGCGCAAGCGAAGCCCCGATCAACGATGAAATATTGCCGTCAATCCCAAATCCACTGGTATTCGCATATCCTGCCATTTGCGCGTCTACTGTAAAAAAGTCCCATGCCCGCAACGTATTGAGTATCCCAAAATGCATCGCGCAGCCATCCGGAACAAGCCTTGCAGAGTGCTGGGCAATCCAGATATTGGAAAACGGCAGCTCCGGGACTGCCGCAAGCATATCATCGTATTCCTGGCGGAATGCAGCATAACGCGAGATACCCGCACTTTCTTCCGACACCCGATTGTAATAGGCAAAAAAGTCCTCCTCCCGCATAGCAAACACAGCGGTCGCTTTTTTTAGCCCGTCACGCACCTCGCCGTCCTCGCTAACGCGCCACACTTCTTTGGCATCGACATTCATATACGCCCCTGAGATATTCCCCATATCGATCAAGAGGTCCGCATACCGAAGCTGCGATACGTACTGTTCCTGATAGCAAATAAGATTCGGAAATATTTTGTATTTTCCTGTATAATTGGACGTATGATCGCATAGCACATACGCATCGTATCGTTCACAAAACGCGTCTACAAGCCCTGTTAACCGCTCGTCCCATATGCGATGGCTCCCAACGAGCACTGCGGCCTTTCGTCGGCCAATATCCGGAAAGGAATCCCCATACGTATAACGCCTGACGACTTTCACCTCCGGCAGCTGCTTTACGCTAAAATCACTGCTGTAGCTTGTGGCAAGGTTGATGTGCGAGGGGCCTCCCCCGTCGCGCCGCAGCTCGATCAGCGCCTGGTTCACATGCAGTTCGCATGCCCACCGGTCTTCTTCACTATGTATAATAGGCGCTTCTACGCTGATCCTTACGGTATCTTTCGGCTGTATGCTACGGTCAATCACCTGCGGCATATTCTGACCAATACGCCCGGTATGCTGCGTCGCCGTAATCGCAAGCACAGGGAGTTTCCTGTAATACGCTTCGGTAAGCCCCGGAAAATAATTTCTTGACGCAGTAGCCCCGGTACAGCTTAACGCCACCGCCTCGCCCGATTCCGCCGCAAGCCCGCAGGCCATATACGCGGCGGACCGTTCATCTACTGACGAATACATTTCAAAATAAGGGTCCTGCTGCAAGCTGGCTACCAGGCATATATTCGTAGTCCCTGGCGACGCGACGATCTTTTTTACTCCATGCGCTTTCATAAGCGCAATCAATATCTGCACATTCGTCTCGCTTGAATAATAAGTATCCATAACATCCTTCCTTCTACAATGGCGATGCACGCAAAAATGTCTTGATATTTCCATTGCACCGTCTATTTTTATATTTCTTAATAACAGGAAGAATGCTATCTCATCCATTCAGCCAGCCCAGCCAACCTTTTCACCATCGTAAAGTTTTCCAACCTTATCTTGCAAGCCTATTGGTACAGCCTTTTTCCACTGTTTTACCAATATTTCCGCAATCGCCCAGCAAGCCTGTAGACGAATTATAAGATTTTCTTGCTGCCCTTACCGACGCTTATTTCCGCAGCCCCATCTTACGCAGCGCGTCGCCCGCACAACGCCTTAGCGAAAACGGAGTGCCTGCATATTTCCGTACAAGCTCGTCGAACGCAAGGCTGTCCACATGTTCGAAAAACGCCTTTCTTTTCGGATGCGCCTGCATACTCTGCACAAGCATCGCATTGTATTTCACAACGTCCGGCATTTGGACTTCTTGATACCTGCAGCGCCCCTTTACGTTTGAAAATATCTCTGCCGCTTTCTCACTGTGCAGCAACAACAGCGAAGCCCCCTTATCGTCGTCCCATTGCGGGGCCATATGCTCGATCCCCCAGCAGTCCGCCATGGTAAAGTCGCTTGCCCTTGCGGCATGTTTAAATTTACAATCGTAGCAGCTTGGCCTTAAATCCGCGTTGTTTAAAAAAGCTACCATATAAGGGTCGCGGTCAAGCCGTTCTATGTACTCACTGTCATTGGAAAATTCCAATGACAGTGAGTACATCCTCCAGCCGGATGACTTCCGTCTGAAGGATGTTCTCACTGTGCGCGCCCCGGCGCGCGCCTCGCGGTAGTCCACGTATTTGCTCCATATATATTCCGGCGGCACTCCATGGCAGATCAAATCTGCGGTAATTAGATTGCGGCGGCGGCCTCCCAGATAGGATAATAACCCCTCGATCTGGCACGGCGTTCCGGTAAAGAGTACCAGCTGGCCCTCTTCCAGGCATTTCCCTGTTTCCTGATAACACCTTCCTATGCTGCTCTGCACGTATTTGCTTCCGCGCAGCAAATCCAACTCTTCCCTTTTTGTAATGCGCATGTGCTTTACATGCTTACAACCGCCGGAGAAGCCCGCCCCAAAGACACTACCGCCACTGTCCAGCACATAATCAGCGAGGATCGTAAACACCCCCCCGAGCTGCTTTTTTCGCGAATGCCCTCATCTTTTATTATAACGGCATAAGCAGCCGGCCCCTTATGCCTTCTGCCCTTTCCGCTATCGTTTCCATCCGGCGGCATCGCTGTTTTTTGATACACCGGGCATACGCTTTTGCATGTCCCACAACCAGTACAAGCGCCCGGATCCACAACCGGATACATAAAATGCTCCGCGTCCGCAGCCATGTCAATACACCCGCGCGGGCACGCATTGACACAGGCAGCGCACCCTGTACACGCATGATGCGGAATAAATTTCAAGTAAGGAAATTGCCCTTGCCTATTACTTTTCAATTTCCGATGGATAACCATTGTGCTGCTCCTTTTATCACTTTTTTCAAAAAATCCGACTGCCCGCTAGAGCGTGTTTAAAAAATGCTTTCCGTAAGATGTGCTTCACATTTTATACCCTAAAGGGTATGCTATGGAAAATCTATCCCAAATTTAGGAGGCATAGTGGGCTATCTTAACGCCAGCCACAATATGGTGCACAAGAAACGCACCCGCGATACTAAATGCGGCATACCGGATAACCCCCACGGCGTCCCATGTGAAAACGCGACATCGACAAGCCCAATATGCACCAGGTACAGTTCAAACGAATATGCACCTGCGATACAAAATATTTTCCGGGACGCATCTGCCGCCTGGAAAAAACACAAGGCCGATGCTGTCAACAGGGTGCATACGACAGCCTGCATGCCGCCTGTTAGAATACACAAAAGATACAACGCCAGGTAGGCGGCTAAAAACAAAAACAGCGCCGATTTCTTTGACGTCGCCTTTTGCATTTTCTCCTGATATCCCGCCGCTAAAATCCCAAGTGGGAAACACAAAACCATATTCCACCAATGTGCAGGCAGACCGAACCCACGGGCGGCAGCTATGTACCCCACGCAGAAAACCGCCACAACGGCGGCCTGGCACCGTTTTTGCCGCGCGTCTTCCGATGCCGATTTCGACACGGTTCCTGCCGCAACTCCCGGTATATTTCCCGGTGCATTCCCCGCTACGAATTTTGTTATAAATTCTGCCACATACGCTGATACGGGCGCAGACACTAGCAGGAACAAATACATAAGAACCTGCACTTTCAAATACCAGGTAGCCGCAAACGGAACAGAGAGCGTCAAAATATCTACTACGGCCGCCCGCAAAGACACCCGCTCCCCATAAGCCAGATACAATACGGCCATGACTACCGCATTGTTCACCACAAGCGTTACATATATCTTTTTCAACCGCCGGCCCAGCCATGCCAGCCTGTCTTTACCAGATAGACAACGTTCCAGCGCATGTACGTTCCCCCAGCCTGACAGTGCGAAAAAGACGCCGACCCCCGCAGTACCCAAAAAAGACATCCCGTAACTGATCACCTTCTCGTAGACCGCCTGCGGCTCAACCGTTACATGCGTCGCAATATGGCTTAAAAAAATGCCCAGAATTGCCAGCCCTTTGGCTGCGTCTGTAATATCCCTGGAAAGAAGGCCTGTTCTCTTTTCGTTTTGCCCCCCCCATGCAGGAATTACATGTATCGCAAACAGCGCCGCATAGGCTGTAAATAATAGATATATCTGAACCATCAGGATAACCCCCTAATACTTTTTACCGTCCGTTTTATCATGCCCCTGCTAAAACAAAGCACAGAGGCGGCCCCCAATGCCGCCGCAATAGCCGGGGCGGCCAAATTCCCTGAAACAAATGTGATAGCCAGCGACGCGCCGCATAAACCAAGCATTGCAAGCCACTTCCCATAGTGTGGCGAAATACAAAAATACCGGCGGCTATCGCCCATCCGGTATACAAACAGAAAAAAATACGCGACAAACGTGGACAAGCTCGCCGCATGGATGCCAATCCGACGAATCAACGCAATATTTACCAGAAAATTCACGGCCGCCGCGCCGACCGTGGAAAAAAAGGCGCGGGCAGTCTCCTTTGAAATCTGATACCCGACGCCCAGGAAGGAACATAAGGCCGAAAACACGCTGCCCATATACAAAAAGCCCGTATATTTCCACGTCTCCATATATTCTCGCGAAAGAAACAAAGACGCCACAATACGCGTCGCGGGTATCAGAAAGGCCGCCAGCCCAAACAGCAGCATGCTGTATCTGTAAAAAATGCCGCTGAAAAACGCGTCCCTATTTTGGGAGCTATATTCCTTAATCGCCGTCTCCTGCCATGCGGTAAAAAAAACGCCCGTCACCGCAATCAGGATCGACGGGAACTTATTCGCCATAGAATATATTCCATTCGCGGTTAATCCCAAATAGTGGAGAATCAGATACCGGTCTGAGAAATTTACGATCCACCAGCAGACCACATTTGGAATCAACGGTACGGAATAAACCAGAAGTTTTTTAAGAATGCAGCCGTCTATTGCAGATATCCGCGGCAGGCAAAGCGCGCGCTCCTTACAGGCCATAAGCGCAATACATAATATATTTGCAACAGAGTGCGAAGCCAGCAAAACCTCCACGCCCCTTTTGAGCACAACTAGCCCAAACAATTCCAAAAACAGGATTACGAACGTATTTACAACTCCGATGCCCGCGTAAAATTTATTGTCGCCAAGCGCGCGGACTACATCTAGTACAAATGTGTACACCGCAGTTGTAACGAGAAATAACAGAATCCAAAGCGCGTATTTAAACTTATAAACAATATTCAAACAGGCAAATAAAACAGAAGCAACAGACGCCGTAAGCGCAACAAACGACATGCCGGTCCTTATATATTTTTGCCTGTCTTCCTTTGCCTCAAGAATATACCGGTAGGCCCCATCGTTTACCTGGAGCAAAATCAGCGGCATCAAAGCGCTTACCGTCGTATTTACCAAGTCGTAATACCCCAGCTCCTTCGCCTGTATATAATAGGAATACAGCAAAACCGTCACATACGACATGACTTTCGAACCAAAATTTGCCACCGCATAGATCCCGATCCTGCGCAGCAGCGCCGTTTCCCTGCCCATCATTTCACATACGCCCTTCCCAATCCTGCAAGCTCCTCCGGTACATAATAAATAACCTGCGTCCCGTGCTCTTCAAACGCGAACGGTATGTGCATCAAGTTCCCCATCGCCTGTTTTACACATTCCTGTTTTTCCGGCGTGACATAAAATACAAGAAACCCTCCTCCGCCTGCGCCCAACAGTTTCCCGCCCATTGCGCCGGCGGCACATCCGCGTTCGTACAAAAGGTCAATATTGTCCGTGCTTACCGCGTTTCCAGTCCCGCGTTTTAGCTGCCAGGTATAGCCGAGCAGCCTCCCGAACTCATCTAAGCTTGTATGTTTGTCTGTCAGTATCCGCTCCGCCTCATCGACAAGCGAGAGCATCTCTTTGAGCCGTTCGGCCTTTTCCCCGCCCTTTCCCCCGCGGGCGTTCTCCCGCTGGATTTCTGCTGAAAACCGCGTAAATCCAGTAAAAAACATCATTAGATTGCCGTTTAGCTGCCGTTTTCTCTGCGGGCTTATAATCACCGGGCGTACTTTATACCCGTCGCCACCAAAATCGATCCGGTTCATCCCGCCAAAACTTGCCGCAATCTGGTCCTGCCAGCCTCCCGCCTCCCCACAGAGTACCCGCTCCAAATAAATGGCTTCGTCCGCAAGCTTTTTCTTGTCCGCATACTTTCCTTTTAGGGCATAAAAAGCATTCAGCATACCGACCGCGAAAGAGCTGCTCGTCCCCAGCCCGCTCCTAGCCGGAAGGTCTGCCTCGTAGGAAAGCCGGATTTCACGCATATCAAGCATTTTTACCGCTTCGCGGATTGCCGGATGGCGGATGTCCTCCACATCGCCCACACGCTCGATATGGGAATAAACCAGTTCAGTGCTATAATCAAAAAAACGCGGCAAATGCCGCACAGTCACATAACAGTACTTGTCAAACGTTGTAGACAGTACTGCCCCGCCATATGTACGGAAAAACTCTTCCATATCCGTCCCGCCGCCAAAAAAAGACATGCGAAATGGCGTCTTTGTAATTATCATGGCAACACCTTTCTCCAGTAGCCGATCATATCCGCTACCGTCTGCTTTAGCATAACTTTCTGCGACCAGCCCGTATCCCGTTTCAGCTTCGACACATCCCCGGCGATTACCCGTTCGTCCGTCGGGCGCAAAAGCGCGGGGTCTGTCCGTACCGTTAACCGGTGCCCGATCGCTTCTTCAATATAATGTATAATCTCACGCATTTCATAAATAACCTCTGAGGAAATATGATACACCTCCCCGGCCACCCCTTTTTCAGAAAGCAAAAGCAGCGCTTCCACAAGGTCGCGTTGATCCATAATGGACCGCCTGGTATGCAAATTTCCGGCCCGTATCGTATAACTGCCGTCCCGCTCAGCCAAGACGGCGCGTTTCGTAAAATCGCTGGTCACATCGTTTACCTTTCTCGTCCCAGTTGAATTAAATATCCTCGCCCGGATGCACCGAATTCCAGAGTCAGCCATAACCCGTCCGAACATTTCACCACTTGCCGCAACTCCATTTTTCTCCTTTGCAAAATCCAAGGTCAGCCATGATCTGTTCAAATATTTTTCCACTTGCCGCAACGCTATACTTCGTCGTATAAAGCTCCCTTGCATAAATGTTAAAGCCGTCCGTCCCCGCATCTACAAAGCGGTTGATCGCCCTGACAAACGAATCCGCGTCGTTGCATAGCCCGCCAATCCTGCTATAATCTACGTCATATCCTTCGAATGCTTCATCCGTGCCGAAAATATACTTGCCGAACATCATTGCCTCCACCGTCTTTACTTTCATGCCCCCGCCGGATAGAAGCGGTATCGCAACGCATGACACCGAATGGTAAAGCCCTGCAATATCTTCTACAAATCCGGCTACGGACACTTTATCGTTTTCCCAACCACGGTATTGTTCAAAGCCTTTTCCAGCAACGATCGTCCTACAATGCAGCCGCGGGGACACATGGGTGGTAAACCACGCAAACGCCTCAATATTCGCGGTTCCGACAGGCCCAAACAAAAGGCACGATTTTTCCATATCTTCATAAGTGCCTTCTTTATATGGATGTTCTTTGTATGGATGTTCTTTGTATAGATGTTCTTTATATTTATCAACAATCGTCAACGGCAGGATATAATCGACCTTTTTTCCATACAATTCTTGAATACGCCCCGCGTCCCTTTTTGATAAAGCAATACGCACGTCCGCAAGCTCGGTGGACCTGCTTTCTGAACGGTTGTTCAATATTTTATATATCTGGCTTTTAAGCGACTTCTTCTTCCCGAAACGCACGTCGATATAGTCATGCTCGCAATTATGGTAAAAAACAATCTTTTTCGCCCTGCTTTTTTGGAACACGCCAATAAATTCACCAAGCGTCGAATTGTCAAAAAACACCACGTCATAATTATTCTCACGCTGCATGCGCCTTACGTTGTCGATGTCAGAGCGTTCTGTTGGAGGGTAATATCCACGTAGCGCCGTCAATGCGCTTTGGAACGAAGATTTCTTTACGTCCAGATAAATATCCACGTCGAAGTACCGGCTAAGCAGGATATGGTTTCGCTGGCTGCCTTTTGGCCCCCCATAAGTCTCGTCCGCCATATCGGAGTTGGTAATAAATAACGCCTTTTTACGGCGCGTCCCTTTTTTACATACGTTTTCCCGCATTGTTTTCCTAATCCTATCCCTATCCTTTTTTCATTTCTATTTCTATTATTCCAATCCATCCAATCACAACTTTTTATCGCCACTATGTTTACCATGTAAAGTTCATAATCTTGATCTTATTTGACGATAAACAGCCGGATGGCGAAAAATCCCCCTTCATAAGGAAACTGCCGCGCTACAAATATTATACCTTGTATTTGATAACGCCGCATAGCAGCATAATAACGACAAGATACAACGCCGCAAGATACCCGTACCCAAACAGCTGCGACAGGCTCGAGCCGCCGGCTACGCTAACCAGGTAGATAAACCATAAAATCCTCATATCATGGTCTTTGTTATCAAACGCTTTTAAAATAGCGCACGTAACTATGCTTCCAATAATAAACGTGATCGCGCACACCATAAAATCTGCAAGATCGCATTTCAAAAGCGTATACCAATACATCAAAAATCCAAACCCGGTCGACGTCCCGTTTTCCAAAGTCGGCCACATCGCCTGCTGCACCAGGTTCCCAAGTACGCGGATATCCTTATTTGGCATAAGAAACGACGGCACGACCGGCGCGAACATAGACTTGAACTCCGCCAGCAGAATGGACTGTTTGTGGTAAAATGCCGCAATCGTTTCTGCATTCTGCCACGCTGACGTGTATACGGGAAAATTATTCAGCCGTTCGACCAGCCGGCGCATACTCTCCCAAAACGTAATTGTATAATATTCCATCTTCCCGCCATACCTGATCGCTTCACGCAACGGGATAAGCAGCCAATACATAACCCCTCCGGCCAGTATCGCGGCAACAGCCATCAGCTGACTTTTGCATTTATAAAAGATACGCGCGATCCACCCGCCGTCCTTTATGCGAAAATAAAGTTCCAAAACAGCTACCGTCAATACCCATCCCATCCATCCTTGTGCTGTGCGCAGTACGCAGAAAAACGCGATATTGACCCAATACAGCTTTGTCTTTTTATTCCTCGCCGCCACATAATATAATGGAAAGAACTCTGAAAATTTAAGAATGCTAAAAAGAAAGCTGAACCTTGTTGTTACCTGCGCCCCAAGCCGCCCGACCTGAAAAAACACCGTCCCAGCCATGCTCACAACCAGGCATATAAAATAAAATGTATGTATCTTTTTTTGGTTCATCTGCATTTTGGGAATCTGCTTTATCCCCGGCAGCCTGTAGTATGTCACCCGATAAATCTGATATGCGGCCACATAGGTTAACAAGTACACAAGCATAAGTACAAAGATTTCCCATCCTGGAAGAACCACATTAATCGCCTCTCCATATGTCTCGCCTGTGGCCATTGTCGCAAAGCCCAACAGCAGCAGCGCGATTACATAAAGGCTTATATATAGCTTTTCCGTCATAACATCTTCCCTTATACCCCGTAGTGCTTCTTATAATAGTGGTTCACCAAAGCATCTACGATTTTTTGCGGCAACAGCCGCCTGACGTATTTTTTAACTGTAGAAAACTGCTTCTCATCTTCCGTAACCCACGACCCTACGCCGTAATGGATGCAGTACGTTTTTTCAGGGTCAATGAGGAAATACTTCCCGGCGTTTTCCATATTTTCCTTCGTATAGGCAAACGCCCTGCGCTTGATCGGTTCAAAATACGCGCGCGGATATAATCTGACGTTGCCCATATCCACATGCATATTTCCAGGCGTAAATCCACACTCGTTGATTAGTATTTCTGTAATAATCGCGTTGTTCGGCCTCATATCAAGCGTACCGTCTTCCAGGCAAAAATGCCTGTCTTTGTAGTAATCCAGCAATCTTTTTACAAGCGCGTTGCCCTTCTCAGCCGCCATAAATCCGCTGGGTACCCAGCGCGGCGTGCTGTAGCCGGTCACAAAATGCTCGTTTTCCAAAATAGAATCGAAGTTTTTTAGAATTTCTACATCCGTATCAGCATACACGCCCCCATAATGGTACAACGCATACAGCCTTACATAGTCGCTGACAAAGGCCCAGCGCCTGTTTTCATAAGCTTCTTTTGTAAAATCGGAAATGCCTATATCAAAAGATTCCTCGTTCCAGATCATAATCTTATAATCCGGGCAGTGCTTCCCCCACGAATCTACGCACCGTTTCTCTACAATGCCGTATGGCCCCTTGCCAAACCAGACAATATGGATGATTTTTGGTATATATCTCATTGTAATTTCCTCAATATGCTATGATATTTTCTCATCTGCCTATCCCCTTTTTGCGTCAGCCTATCACCCTACAGCTCATAGTGCGGGTACAGCTGCTTGTGTTCCCGCATCCAGGCGCCAAGTTCTTTGATTTGGCGTTCATAACCGGGTAATTTTTTTATATTTTTTCAACTTGCACTGGCTCATAAAAAGTATCCGGACGCATAGGGTCGAACACTTCGTTTGCCCATATAATAGCTACAAGGTCTTCGTCCTCGGAAAGGTTCCTGATATTGTGCGTATACCCCGGCAATATTTGTATGGCTTGTATCTGCCCTCCGGCAACCTCAAATTCCATTACTGGATAAGGTTTGCCTGTCTGAAGGTTCCTACCAATCCGGCGCTCCTGGATAAGCCCATGCCCGGAAACTATGATAAAAACCTCCCATTTGCTGTTGTGCCAGTGTTCCCCCCGTGTAACCCCCGGCTTTACAATATTAACGCTTAACTGCCCGCAGTTTGCAGTTTTTATCAACTCCACAAACTTCCCCCGGGTATCATCTCTGGATGTAAACGTATACGCCATCTTATGTTCTGGAAGATAGGACATGTACATACTATACAGCTTTTTTACAAATGAACCTTCCGGCATCTGCGGCAGGGACCGGGTAGATGGCATAGCCCGAAAAGACTGGAGCAATTTTACAATATTGCCCAGTGTCTCATAATGGACAACGGGCACATAACAATACTGCCCCGTGTCAGAAGGAATGGCACCGCCTTTATCATACGCGCAACGGTGTTCCCTTCCTGCCAAAGCACCCATCATCTCTTCCATAAGGTCATCGATATAAAGCAGTTCAAGTTCTATAGACGGGTCATCTACATGATATTCCAGGTCATTTGCAATAGCATTGCAGAACGTAGCTACAACAGAATTATAATTTGGCCTGCACCATTTGCCAAAGACGTTTGGAAAACGGTAGATACAGACTTTTACCCCATTTTCTTTGGAATATTTTAAAAGCAGCTGTTCCGCCGCACATTTGCTCTTGCCATATTCTGAATTAGCAAAACGCCCCCTAAGAAAAGCCTGGGAAGACGACGCGAACATGACCGGGCATTTATTGCCATATTTTTTCAGCATATCCAAAAGTACAGCCGTAAATTCCACATTCCCTTCCAAAAACCCCACCTGGTCTTTTGGCTTGTTAACCCCTGCCAGGTGAAATACAAAATCAGCTTTTGCACAATAGGTTTCCAGCTGCGCCAATGTGCTGCCAATGTCATATTCATAAATTTCAGTTATTGCAAGGCCGCACTGGATACCGTTTTTGCTATTACAGGCTTCTCTCAGGTTCCTTGCCAGGTTAAGGCCTACAAATCCACTGGCTCCTGTTATCAATATTTTCATCAATAGCCTCAATTCTATTTCTTTATTCTATTCCTCTATTTCTCCATATCTCCATTTTGGATTTTTATCATTTAAGCAGTGACAGCTGCTTTTTTACATAATCTGTCGTAAGCAATTTTTCCACAGTGCCTTCAACATCAAGCAGCCTTGTATTATGGGATGTATACGCTTCATCCGCCTGTGTTTCTACATTCCCACATACAAAATACTTATCATAATTCAGATCACGGTTATCCGCTGATACCCGGAAATAATTTCCCATATCAACCGCCCTTAACCGCTCTTCTTTTGTCATAAGCGTCTCATATAGTTTTTCGCCATGCCTAGTGCCAATATTGTACGTGCCAGTATCTCCAAACAACTGCTGTACGGCTTTTACAAGCGTTCCAATGGTTGCTGCATCCGACTTCTGGATAAACAAATCACCCGGCTGTGCATGCGCAAAAGCAAACTTCACTAAATCCACGGCTTCATCCAGATTCATCAAAAACCTAGTCATATGCGGGTTTGTGACCGTGAGCGGTTTTCCTGCACAGATCTGGTCTATAAAAAGCGGGATTACCGACCCCCTGCTGCACATCACGTTCCCATACCGGGTACAACAGATCACCGTATCCCCACGCTCTGCCGCTACCCTTGCATTTGCCCGTACGACATGCTCCATCATCGCCTTGCTCGTACCCATCGCATTGATCGGGTACGCCGCTTTGTCCGTACTAAGGCAGACTACACGTTTTACTTTCTCACGCATTGCTTCATGCAGCACATGGTTTGTCCCGATCACATTTGTCTCTACCGCTTCCATTGGGAAAAACTCGCAGCTTGGCACCTGCTTGAGGGCAGCCGCATGAAAAACATAGTCCACGCCGGCCATCGCGTCATGCACGGCCTGCCGGTTTCTCACATCCCCAATATAAAACTTGACCTTGTTGTAATACTCTGGATAGTCGCGCTGTAATTCATGACGCATATCATCCTGCTTTTTCTCATCACGGGAGTAAATACGAATCTGGCTTATGCCAGTTGTAAGAAAATGCTTTAAAACGGTATGCCCAAACGATCCTGTACCACCTGTAATTAATAACGTTGCTCCATCAAATGCCGCCATTTACCTTTGCCCCTTTACCATTTCATCTATCAACGCCTCTAATTTCCGAATGCAGTCCCCTTTTTGAAAATGGCCTTTAAAATATTCCCGGCCTTTTTCACCACATTCCGCGAATCGACCCGGCTCTTCTATGAAAGACCGCATTGCCTTAGCAAGCGCTTTTATGTGCCCAGCCCGGACGCAGACGCCGCAGCCAGACGCTTCTATCACATCCTTTGCCGACCCGTCCATCATTGCGACCACTGGTTTTCCAGCCGCCATATAGCCTGCTAATTTGGCTGGGAGCGTATACCCCGTAGCATTGTCGGCTTTTAAAGAAATCAAGCATGCGTCCGCCATCTTATAAAACCGTCCCATTTCTCCTACCGGACGTCTGCCATAAAACCGTACAATACCGCCCAGCCCTTTCTCCCTGACATATGCCTTCATACCTTTTTTGCATACGCCGTCCCCGACAAAATGCACTTTAAATCCTGCGACGTCTTTGATCTGGTTGACTGCTGCAAGCACAGAAAACAAATCCTGCGCAATCCCAAGGTTGCCCAGGAATACAAAGTCCACCGTATCGCCTTTTGGCGTAAAGTCGGACGTCAGATATGCCCCGTCTGCAAACGCTGGAATATAGGTCATCTTTTCCCTGGCGATTCCATGCGTACCGCCCAGGTAGTCGATAAAACTTGTAGATTGGACAACAATCCGATCCGCAGAACGGTACACTATGCGGCTGACCGCCTTTGCCGCTTGAAAAACCAGGCTTCCTTCTTTTTTTACATACATTTTGACTGATTCCGGCCATATATCGCAGCAATACAACAAAAACGGCAAGCCATTCTTTTTTGCGTATTTGCGCGCAGGCAGGCCCATCAAAACGGGCGACAGCTGGTAGCAAAATACCAGGTCGTACTTTCCTTCCAGCTTTTTTGCCTTTCGCATCGCCGCTGCCGTATAAGTGGCATAGTTTAGCGCAAGCCGTAGCGCCCCCTTTTTTCTGCCTGCTTCATAATGACGGATAACATGGACGCCGTTTATATATTCGTCTCTATGGCCATGCCTGTATGCATCCGGCACTGCCCCGGCCGGATAATTCGGAAGCCCGGTCAGGACAGTCACTGCGTAGCCGTCTTGCGCCAGCGCTTCGCATATCGGCGTCACCTGGAAATTTTCGGGATAATAATACTGGCAGACCACAAGTATGCTTGCCTTATATCCCACATCGCTTCTGTACCGCTGGCCTATTCCGGCATTTTGTCTCCTGCCGCCCGCCTTGTACAAATGGCCTGTACCTCCCTCAACAACGCCGTCTTTTTTAAGTACGGATACGACAGTCCCAAAAAAGCAGCGCGCATCAAAAAGCAGGGCCTCCAAACCGCCCTGCCTTAGATGCCTTGCATATTCCCCGTCCAGCTTCGCCTTTTCCACAATCTCCAGCTTATCGCGCCCATTGATCTGCGCCCATCCTGTCAGCCCCGGCAAAACGCTGTCCGCTCCATATTTCTTCCTCTCAGCGACCAGCTCTGTTTGGTTCCACAGCGCGGGCCTTGGGCCGATGATGCTCATCTTCCCACGAAAGATATCCCATAGCTGTGGAAACTCATCTAGGCTGGTCTTACGCAGCATCCTGCCAACCTTTGTAATATACCGCTGCGGATTTTCAAGCTGGTGCGTCGGTATGTCATGGGGTGCAGACAGCCGCATCGTCCGATATTTGTGCAGCCAGAAAAAATGCCCGTCCTTCCCGACCCTCTTTTGTACAAAAAAGACCGGCCCAGGGTCATCCAAAAACACTGCTGCGCTGATGATAGCAAAAAGCGGCGCCAATATGATCAGCCCTGCAAAAGATAGCGCTTGATCCAACGCTGGTTTTACAGCTCCTTCATATCCAAACCCTTGTCTTTTGCGTTTATTTTTCGCTTGCATAACCTGCCCGCACATATTAGATAAGTTCGCGCCCTGCCTTATGTACGCCTTTTTATCTTGCAAGCCCGTCTTTTCGCAAATATTCCTACCTATATTTGTATCTTTATTTACATCTATATACGGGTTATCCCGATCAATATCTTTATTTACATCTATATACGGGTTATCCCGATCGATATCTTTATTTACATCTATATACGGGTTATCCCGATCAATATTTTTTTCTTCTGCTTTACGCCTGGCAACCATCCGCAGTGCATGGTATAATCCGGCAAATCCAGCCCCCGCCAATACAGGCTTTATCAAAGTTTTCTTTTTCTCCATAAGCCGCCTGCCTTTGCCCGCCCCTTCTTCCACTTTTTATATTCTTGGATTTCCTCTTTTACACCATCCGCAAAATTTGCCGGGCGGTATCCAAAATCTTTTGCGGCGTCCTCATGCCCATAGGCCCTTGGCTCCACCAGCCGCTGCACTTTTTCCCGATAGTCCACGCTTTTCCTTGTCAGCAGATACACCATCCATGCCCCGGCATATGCTATCGGATATGGACAAGAAATATACCGGCGCTTGATCCCCAGCTGCTCTGCGATCACATCGAACATCTTTCGCAGCTCAATCGGTTCGCAGCCAGAAAGGTTATAGTCGTGTCCGATCGTAGCCGTTTCCATCAGGCATTGGAAATAGCCCACGCCCAAATCCTTGCACCAGACAGGCTGCAACACATAATGCGCGCCATTTACCGTTGGCATGGCCGGAAACCGGTCGACCATCTTAATAAACGTTGACACATTTCCATCGTTCATAGTCCCATAGATCATCGTTGGCCGAAGGATCGTAAGGCCAATGCCATTTTCCCTGCATATTTTATAACAGATGCTATCTGTCATCCGGTATTCCTCTCCGGCATATTTATATTTGGAATAAATTCCGGTAGTATGTACAAGAACCATCCGTTTTACGCCTGCCCGCGCCGCTGCCTTTACGACAACTCTGCTGCTATGTATGCCGGCAATATGCAGCAGCGTATCACACCCGGCACAAATCCTTTCTACAAATTTCCCGTCTAAAGTATCTCCAATATATACCCTGCATTTTAAATCGCTTGTCAACTTTTCGATTCTTTTTCCTTTTTGCGGGCTTCTTGTGGAAAAATGTATGCCAAGCTCTGCGCAAGCGGCGCGCCTGCAATAACCCCTATTTTATTGTGATATAATTTTGAAATTAACGGTTCCCTGTCCTGCCGGAGTATGTTATAGTCCAGCATTACGAAATCAAACAGCCTGTTTCGGCATACATACGTAAGCACTTCGGTATCAAACGTATTGATCCCAACCGCCCGCACTATGCCATCCGATTTCAGTTTATACAGCCAGTCCAGCATTTCGTCCGAGATTTCCTTGATATTCGGCCCATGAACCTGCAGCATGTCGATATGTTTGACATGCAGACGCTTCATGCTAAGTGCTACACTGCGCTGCA
>CASUON010000027.1 GCA_949457475.1 uncultured Lachnospiraceae bacterium | reverse complement strand
CCGTCCGGTATGGATACTTTTGCGCAGAATGCTTAGAATTTCTTACATCCCGAAGTTGGAACATCCGAGAGGGCTTGCGGCCTGGCCCCAGCGTCCGGGTAGCCCAAAACCTAAAAAATGCTCCAGAATTTAATTGGTGGATAACAACCTATTATTTTTCTTTTCATAGTGTCATACCCCGCTCTTGAGCGAAAAAATGCAAAAAACACAAAAAAACGTTACCATTTTTCCTTTTTATGATATACTATTGTAGTATATCATAAATAAATCGAAAGGAGGAAACATATGCTTGCCGCTGAAAATCTATTAGAGTCTTTATTGGACATTGAGGAAACATGCAGTTCCAAATATGAAAACGATGATCATGACTTTGGCGAAACTTTAAAAATCTATGAAGGAACATCTTGTAACCATGAGGTAAGATATTCTGACGGAAAGAAAAGAACTGTTCCATTTGACTGAGGAGGCGTTGCACACAAATGAAAAACAGCCAATTTGAACAACCGTCTGATACATTTGTGTTCCTGTACAAATTTATTATCCAAGAACTATTTTCTCAGATATGCAACAAGTGTACAAATTATAGTGTAAAGCCCAAAATCAAGAATGACGAAATACATATTGCGATTTGGAAAAAATATGAAGAATATAGAAAAAGGGCGCTGTCAAATATGTCCGGGACAAGGTTAGACAGGCATAAACTCGCATCCTGTATATGTGGAGCCCTTATCGAGATAAAACCATTAGAAGGATTTCACGGAGCAAAAATCAATAAATACGCAAATGAATTATTTGCATTATATGTTGGATTAAATGTAATCAAAGTTTTTATGATTCGTGACCTAGTTATCCGACCAGATAAAATGCGTACTATGGTTAATTATCTCAAAGACCATTTTACCATGGAGTTTCCTTCGTTAGAATATAATGTATGTGATAAACGATGTTATGCCAATAACTTACGGAATGCCTTGTCTGTTACGCATCATATATGTGAATTTAAACACTCCGAATGTTTTCATTATGATATTATGGCATACGCGAAAATATTTTATCATTTAGAGCTATACAATAAAGAACGTCTACATTATACTTACCAGGAATATCTAAAAAACCTATCAGAAGCATGAAAAAGGATTGGTTTTTCCCCAGTCCTTTTTCTTCCCTCAATTTTATTCCATACGGCCATACAGCCAAAAACGCAGGCTCACTTGCGTTCCAGCTCCATCATCTTTTGGATGCAGCCACGCGCTTGGTCCATCACTGCATCTGGCAGTACGATCTGCTCCCCGCCGGTTCCGTTTATGCAATCATACACATCTACCAGCGTGGTCAGCCGCATATCGCTGCAAATGCACGCGGCGGAAAGCGGATAAAACCGCTTCTTTTTATACGCAAACTGCAAATGCTGGACAATGCTGTTTTCCGTTCCGATCAGAAATTCCACTGCTTCGCTTTCTTTTACATAATCCATAATCCCGGTCGTACTCCCGACATAATCCGCCTGTTTTGCAACTTCCGGCAGACACTCCGGATGCACCAGCAGCTTTGCGCCCGGATGGATATTTCGCATAGCTTTTACATCCGCAGCCGTAATATTCCTATGGACCGGGCATCCGCCCTGCACCAGCTGGATTTCCTTCTCCGGCACCTGTGCGGCTACCCAGGCCCCCAGGCTGCAATCCGGGATAAACAGCACCTGTTTATTTTCCAGGCTGCGGATGATTTTTACCGCAGACGAAGACGTTACACAGACGTCGCAGACGGTTTTTAATTCTGCCGTCGTATTTATGTACGCGGCCACCGCATAGCCCGGATACTGCTCTTTTAGCGCCCGGATATCATCTACGCTAAATTGCTCCGCCATCGGGCAGCCCGCCATTGCGTGCGACAGCAGCACAGTTTTGTGCGGGGAAAGGATTTTCACAGTTTCCGCCATAAACCGTACTCCGCACATCAGCATCGTACGCTGCGCAGCGTCCGCCGCTTTTACGCTTAGCCCGTAAGAATCGCCGACATAATCGGCTATTTCCAAAATATCCTGGCTCTGGTAGGCATGCGCCAGGATGCAGACGTCCTTTTCTTTTTTTAATTTTCGAATTTCCTCCTGAAGCCCTTTGATTGTATCCATGTTTCCTCCTCTTGCTTCAGAGCGTGTTTGAAAAAAATTTTTCAATACGCTCTAGTCCGTAACATTCTGAACTGATTATATAGAACGGCGTTTCAGCTGTCAATATATATGTAAATATAATTATCAATACATATGTCTTGTCAGCTTCTCTAAAATATGCTACTATTACGTTCAGCCACAATTTGTCAAATACAGGCTGAAACAGCCAGAAAAGAGAACATACTTTCATGAAAACGGATATTTTAATCGTGGGCAGCGGATGCAGCGGCCTATACTGCGCCTTACAGCTGCCCGCAGATATGCAGATTACGCTTATCACAAAATCAAATCCAGAAGACAGCGATTCATTCCTCGCGCAGGGCGGCATCTGCACGCTACGCGACGAATCCGATTACCGCAGCTATTTTGAAGACACAATGCGGGCGGGGCATTACGAAAATGACAAAACCTCTGTTGAACTTATGATCCGCTCTTCACCGCGCGTCATCTCCGACCTTATCCGCTACGGCATCGATTTCCAGCGGGACAGCGCCGGAAATCTGGCTTATACAAAAGAAGGCGCCCATTCCCACAGCCGCATCCTGTTCCATGAAGATATTACGGGCCGGGAGATTACAAGCAAGCTGTTAAGCCGGGTAAAACAAGCGCCAAACATCCGCCTGTTTGCCCATACCTCCCTGGCGGACATTATCTGCGAAGGCAATACCTGCTATGGCGCCGTCATCCGGGCGCCGGGCAACCGCCTGGAAACGGTAGAAGCAGGCTGTACTGTACTTGCCTGCGGTGGTATCGGCGGACTGTACCGCCATTCCACAAACTACCGGCATTTAACCGGCGACGCTGTTGCAATTGCCAAAAAGCACGGCGTAGCGTTAAAGAATATCCACTATGTCCAAATCCACCCGACGACCTTTTACTCCCCGGACAGCAAAGAGCGCAGTTTCCTGATCTCAGAATCTGTCCGCGGGGAAGGAGCGCTTTTATACGATAAGCATATGCGCCGGTTCGTCAACGAACTTTTGCCCAGAGACCAGCTGACAGCCGCGATCCATGCGCAGATGCAAAAAGACCGCACCAGCCACGTCTGGGAAGACCTGCGCCAGATCCCGGTGGAAGAGCTCAAACGGCATTTTCCAAATATTGTTGCTTATTGCAGCTCTATGGGTTATGATGTAACGAAGGAATGCATTCCGGTCGTTCCCGCCCAGCATTATTTTATGGGCGGCATCCGTACCGACCACGACAGCCGCACATCCATGGGGCGTCTGTACGCAGTCGGCGAAACGGCATGCAACGGCGTACATGGCAAAAACCGCCTAGCCAGCAATTCCCTGCTGGAAAGCCTTGTTTTTGCCGCCCGGGCTGCGGACGACATCGCCGCAAACCACCGGGATGCTATCCACGGGCGCGCGCAGGCCCCTGCAGGGCTGTTCGTTTCCCTCGACCTGGAACCTTACCGGGAAGAGGCAGCCCTGGCAGAAGAATACCGCCGCATTGTCCGCGCGGAAATCCGCCGCGCCAACCCGGCTGCCTGTTTTTCCTAGCGTGTGTTTGAAAAATGCTTTCCGTAAGATATAAGAGATAAACAACCAAACCGAAAGGAATGAAATATAAATGTTTGACCTGACAACGCTTGCACTTAACGTAGACCCACTTATCGTAAGTGCATTAAAAGAAGATATTACAAGCGAAGATGTAACGACGAACAGCGTCATGCCGCACCCGCAGCAAGGCGAAGCTGACCTGATCTGCAAACAAGACGGCATGATCTGCGGCCTTCCGATTTTTGAGCGGGTATTTCGGCTCCTGGATGCGGATATTGCGGCGGAATGCTTTGTATCGGACGGCGACTGCGTGCATAACGGGCAGCAAATCGCCAAAATCCGGGGGGATATGCGGATTTTATTAAGCGGCGAACGCACTGCGCTCAATTATTTGCAGCGCATGAGCGGCATCGCGACGTATACCCACACGATGGCGGGCCTGTTAAAGGGCACGAAAACGAAACTGCTAGATACAAGGAAAACATCGCCGAACAACCGCATTTTTGAAAAATACGCTGTGCGCGTCGGCGGAGGCAACAACCACCGCTACAACCTTACCGACGGCGTCCTTTTAAAGGACAACCATATCAACGCCGCCGGAGGCGTTAAAAATGCCGTGCGCATGGCAAAGGCATACGCGCCGTTCGTGCGTAAGATCGAAGTGGAGACAGAAACGCTTGCCATGGTAAAAGACGCCATTGAAGCAGGCGCCGATATCATTATGCTGGATAATATGACCTATGGGCAGATGAAGGAGGCGGTCGCCTATATCGACGGCAGGGCCGAAGTCGAAATCTCCGGCAATGTGACAAAGGAAAACATTTCCAGGCTGGCAGACCTAGGCGTCGACTATATTTCCAGCGGCGCGCTGACCCATTCTGCCCCGATCTTAGACCTCTCCTTGAAAAACCTGCATGCTGTTTAAACTAGAAAGGAAACACTGACCATGAGCGGAAAAGAGCGCAGGCAACGGCTCCTGCAGATTTTAGCCTCCAGCGAACAGCCCATATCCGGCACTTCCCTTGCCAGCCAGCTGCACGTCAGCCGTCAGGTAATCGTACAGGATATCGCTCTTTTGCGCGCAAACGGAGCCGATATTTTTTCCGCCAGCCGGGGCTATTTGCTGTTTCCTGGCGCCCATTCCGCCAGCCGTACGCTGAAAGTCTTCCATTCTGACGAACAGACCGAAGAGGAAATGACGCTTATCGTAGACCTGGGCGGGAAAATACAAGATGTATTTATTTACCACAAAGTATACGGCATCGTCCGCGCGGAAATGGGCATCCGTTCGCGCAAGGACATCCGCCATTTTATGGATCGTATCGTATCCGGAAAGTCCAGCCTGTTAAAAAATGTAACCGCCGGCTACCATTACCATACGATACTGGCCGATGACGAGGAAACGCTGGACGCGATCCAGGCGCGCCTGCTGGAATGCGGGATGCTGGCAAAACTGCAGGATTATGAACCGGTAGATTTCTGGAACGGCAATTAGGCGCTGTGCAGCCAAAATGACGGGGCATGCACCATGCCCCGCCTGCAAATTCTGTTTTCTTTTCTATGCTTTTGAGCCACCTTCTCACTATGTGATATCTTCTTATGCGAAGTTTTTCTTATGTGACGTTTTTCTTATGTGACGTTTTTCTTATGTGACATTCTTCTTATGGCAAAATTTCAAAATTCTTTTTGAAATTTCCTTTATAACTGTAATATTTGCTCTTAAGCGATACTATTACCGTTGCATTCCCTGGCTTTTTATTATTTTTGTACACTACTTTGTAATACGCCTTTGGAATCCGGTTCCCTTTCGCGTCTTTTACCGTTACCGTCGGTTTTTGGGCCTTCTGGTTGTAATGGAACCGATATGATTTTAGCGATACTGATTTCGCAGGATAAATGACTTTTTTACCTTTCGTATCGCCGCATCCGGTACATACATTTACAATACTCCCGTTTTTCTTTCGTGTCGCTTTCTGGATTACTTTTTGATACGCGTGGACATGTTCCGCCTGCGGGTCTGTAAATGATACTTCGGTCGCGTCTGTCTGCACTGCCGTAATATTGTCATACCAGATCGTACCGCTTACAGTATCGCCTTCAAAAAACTCGTTGTCCACAGCATTCACCCATAATCCAAAGCTGCTGACCGATACGCAGTCTTTGCCCAGCCCGCCTTTTGGATTGCCCTGCGTATCCCGCTGCCCAAATTCTGAAAACGGGATGGTAACAAGCGTAGGTTTCCCGGCGCGTGCAGTATAATCTTCATACTGGTTCGGATATACTTCATAACAGGTATCGTTCGCCTGTATCTGGATGACTGCCTTTTGCTTTTTCCCGTCTGGAATCGTCCAGAACTGGAGCGCGTTGCACGCAGACCAGTCAACTTCTTTTGTAATCGTCGCGCCTGCCCAGCCGCCGCTTGTTTCTGAATACGCAAATTTCATTGCATAGCCTTCCTGCGCCCTTCCGGCTTCTGCGTCAAGGGAAAGTGTAATATTGCTGCCAGACGCTTTATTCGTCGCCCATGCGGAAGAAAGCATCGCGTCCGCCCCGTAATAAGATTCAAAATCATCCACCAGATAAGGGTCTGGCTCTTTTTCCGGTATATTATAAATAACCGTAATCTCCGCCAACTTCTCTTCGCCGCTGTATAACGTGATTTTTCCGTTTGCTGCCTCCCCCAGCTGCGCCAGGATGTCCGCTGTCAGCTTTGCGGACGCCACCCGGCCTGCAATGGACGTCTCCAGCCGGATTTCTTTACTACCGTTTGATACTTTGAATGAAGCGTCCTTTACCCCTGCGCTCAGCTGCGCGCTGACCGTTGTCTCTTCCAGGATTCGATTGCCTGCCGTCGGGGCCGTAATATACCCCGTATCGCCCCACCCGGTTATTTTAGGCGCTGCTGGACGGGCATAAAAAAACCAGGGCGCAACGCTTGCTGTCAGCATGCGCCGCACCCTGGTTTTTTCAAAATATATGTTTGTAAATCGGCAATGCCATGAACGAAATTTGAAATCACCCTTTTAATGTTTTTACCGTCTTCGCAGCCGACCATTTCGAATGGCTGTGGACGCCGGAAACATCCTGGCATATGCGTACCCTCACATAGTACTTTTTATTTCCTTTCAATCCTTTGACCGTCTTTTTCACTGTCGTTTTTTTAGAAATACGCAGTATCTTCGTACTGCCCTTGCTGAAATTCTTATCAGTAGCATACTGGAGCTCATATCCTGTGGCGGATGAAACCTTTTTCCATACCGCCTGGAACCCGTTCTTTTTTGCCGTCAGCTTCTTGAGCGTCGTGCGTTTCGGTGCGGACGGTTCCACCGGCGTATCGCCGCCCGCCTTCTGTTCCACCATGCGCGCCGCCTGCAAGGCTTTCTTTAATACTTCTGGCTCCGTCTGCTGCAAATACCGGATAAATATCTCGTCGCAGGCTGTATACTGGTTCTTCTCTTCCGCTTCGGCAAGCATCGGATAATCCCCGCTCTCAGCCGCATAATTATTCGTCGCGACAGTATACTTTTTGGCGCCGTCCACTGGCTGGCCGCCGATTTCCAGGCGTGTAATCCTATCTCCGGCATCCTTATCCGGGTCAAAAGATACCTGTACGCCGCCGACCTGTAAATAACTGCCGGATTCCTGCGGCCATCCGTCATAATCGCCCGCTGCATTGGCCGCCTGGTTCTTTTTCCCAATCTCAATGCATATTTCCAGCAGTTCTTTGAGCTGGGCGCCCGTCAACTCTTTTGTAACCAGGTAATTGCCATAAGGG
The DNA here is from genome assembly GCA_949457475.1 of uncultured Lachnospiraceae bacterium. Classification (GTDB taxonomy): domain Bacteria; phylum Bacillota; class Clostridia; order Lachnospirales; family Lachnospiraceae; genus Eubacterium_J. The sequence continues at coordinate 11,531 of CASUON010000027.1, read as the reverse complement.
AACGTATCCACCGCGTCCCGCTTTGTCACCTCCCCGGCTTCAATATCCCTGCCGGTACGTATGCCCCCTGCATTTTCCAACGCGACGTCCGCGCCGCTCTCTTTTAAATAGGCTTCTGTAACCAGCCTGCCCATGGTAGTTTCCCCGATACGGACAGCCTCCCAGGTCGCTTCTAATTTTACCGGCGTCTGCCCAACCGTTTCGCTCAATATCCCTTCCTGCGCGTCTGCAAGCGACTGGTACAGCGCGTCTACCGCAGAATCTGAAGCGGTCTGCGCGATTCTGTCTTCCTTCCGGGCGGACGGCGTTATTGTAAGGCCTTGTACTTCATATTTCCCGGATTCGCCTTTTTCATAAGTAAACCGCATCTGCGCGACATTGACCTGCGCGCCGTAATAGCCGGCCTCCAATACATAGACCCGCTTGCCCGCCTGGTCTGCCACCTGCTCTTCCAGGCTCACGTGCTCATGCCCGGCAATCCATAAATCCACCCCGGACACAGACTGCGCGAGCTGGGCCGGCGCGTTGCAGTGCGCCATGCCAATAATCAGCCCGCATCCCTGCGCCTGCAGATCCGCTACGGCTTGCTTGACATACCCGGCCATATCTTCAAAAACAAGCCCTTCTACGTTCGATGGCGTTGTTTTTGTGTAAAGCTGCGGGTCGATCACGCCAAAGACGCCGACTTTCACCGTTTCACCTTCCGCCGGTATCTCTTTGACCAGATATTGCTGCGCAAAAAACGGCTGCCCGTCGCTTTTTTTGACATTGCCGCCAAGCAGCGCGACCCCGCCGCTTTGATTCTCCTTCGCGGTCAGCTCCGCCAGCGTACGCAGCCGTTCTTTGCCATAACTCCAGTCATGGTTGCCGACGCAAACTGCGTCGTATCCTGCCGCGGCAGCTAATTTTGCGATATTTTCCCCTTCCGTAAGCGTTGCGAACGCCTGTCCGTGGTAAAAATCCCCCGCGTCCAGCAACAGCGCCAGATCGGCAGCGTCCCTCGCCTCGTCCGCGATCGTCTTTATCCTTCCAAAACCATAGGAAGACTTCGAACTTTCCGCCCGGGCATGCATATCGTTGGTCGCCACAACGCGTACTTCATATACTTTATCCGCGTCCGCCGCATAGCCCCTAATTGCCGGGCCGGCAAATAACGACAGGCAAACCGCCGCCCCCGCGGCAAGCGCCCCACATAACCGCGTCCTAAATTGCTTTCTTTTTCGTATCATTTTACTGCTCCTTTCTATCAATCCCTGCTTTCCCATATGCCAAGTATGTAAAAATGCGCGCCCTTCATCTTCCATTTTCCCTGCACATGCAGGTTTTTGCCTATTTTTTCGAAAAGCTCCCGCTTCATTTACCATATTATGTATTACCTGTATTGTACTTCTATGACCGTATAGTTCAAATCCAGCACCCGCATATACTGCACTCGCTGCGACATCCGTTTGACCATCTCTATCCCGTGGATTTCATAGCCGTCGCCATCCGTCGCGTAATCTGTCGGGTCAAACGGTATCCCGTTGTCCATCATCTGCAAGACTAGCAGCCCGCCGTCCACGCGCACCGATAAATCGATCGTATCTACCCGCCTGCCGCCATAACGGATGCTGTTAACAAGCATTTCTTCGGCTGCTACGGCGACCAGGTTCGCTTTTGCCTTCGGCACGTCATATGCCTGCCCAAACCGGATAATCTCTTCGGTTACCCCCGCAATCCTGGAAATATCGCAATCTACCGAAAATTCGACCGCCGGCGCCTCCCGCGTTTCCAGCAGGAGGAAATCCTGCCCGCGGTAACGTACCTTTCGGTACAATATGGCGAGCAGCATGGCAACCGCTTCACTTGCCACAAATGCCAGCATCAGCGCGCGGATCATGTCTAGGCCCTCCGCCCCCGCATACAAGACAAACGCATAAGCCAGCGGCAGTACCACGATCCCGTTTTGCAAAGACGTCACCAGGCCGGATAACGCCGTCTTTTCCGTACTCTGGTAATATACCGTACAAAATTTGTTCCACTGGTAAAACGGCAGCGAACAGATAAATAGACGCATCGCGTCCACCGCCATCCCCATTAGCCCCGGCTCCTTCACGCCAAACATGCCGATCACAACGGCCGGCTGCACCCACAAAAACGCCATCAGCGCAAACACAACGGCAAAGCTAAGCAGCAATACTTGTTTCACAAGGCTTCTTAGCGCAAAATAATCTTTCTGCCCATACAATACGCTGCCAATCGTAGAGACGGTCCCGACAATCCCGCCCGCAAACAGTTCTACCGTCAGCACGACATTGGAACAGACCGTATAGACCGCCATCGCGTCATTTCCGATGACGCGCAAGATCAAGGAATTCAGCCCCAAGTCCTTAACAGTCAAAAATACCATGAAAAAAAGGGTTGGCAGCCCGGCCGCCGCCGCTGTCCGTACCGTATCGGCCAGCTGCCGCACCGGGAATACGAAAGCTAACATCCGTTTAGGCGACCTTATATAAATTAGAAACAGCAGCATGGCGACGCCATAGCCGAACGCCGTGGACAGCGCGGCCCCCGCCGTACCAAGCGGCGTATAGCGCAGCAGGATATAATCCATCCCCAGGTTTAGGATATTGGCTGTAATCACATAGGCAGAGGCAAGCGCCGGATGGTTATCTACCGCCAGGTAGCTCATCAACTGCAACGCTATGCTAATTACCGGGGCAGCTAACAGTGTCACAAACACAAACTTGCGTACATCGTCCACCAGTGTCCCGCCGCCGGTCAAAAGCCCTGCCAAGGACGGGGCCGCCAGGGACGAGAAGGAAAACAGCAGCCCGCATAAAAGGCTGACCGTAAGCGTCCCGGAAAAAATACGGTTCGCGCGCTCCCGATCCCTCTTCCCCAGACAGATGCCCGCCGCTACGCTTCCGCCTACGCCAAGCACATACCCAGGTATTTCCATAATGTTGTCTACGGCCATGCCAATTTTAACCGCGGACATCGCATCCGGCCCCAGAAGGTTGCCAACCATCATCGTATCCACAATATTTCCAATCTGCAGCGCCGCCGTCATTAGAATGCCCGGCAGTAAATACTGGAAAAATTTTGCCCGGATCAATTTTTCATTTCTGGCGTTCCCCAGATTCTCATTCTTTTTTTGTCCCATATCCTGTCCTTCTTACTAATCAAAAAACCCCAGCGTATCCAGCGCCTTCATAACGTTTTTTAGATAGGCGTCGTCAATGATCGGCCATTTATACTGCATGCGGTACAGCAGTTCTACGGTAAACTCGTTCTCCGCCGCAATCTCATACCGCGGGATGCCGTCGCTGGACGCATACGCGATTAGGCCAAGTACAGTCTCGCTGTTTGCCGCGTCCTGCTCCATCGATTTTAAAGCCGCGTCAAACGCCCCGTCAGATACGACCTCAATTGGAAATCCATACGCCTGCATCGCATAAACGACATCCGCCATATACACCTTATGGTCGTTATAGGCATGGAACACTGTGTAAGGGGCTTTGCACGCCGCAAGCGTAAGGATCGCCTCCGCCGTACTGTCAATTGGGGAAAACTCCACTGGCGCATGCATCTGCCCCATTGGGAATTTTCCAATCTTTTTATATGCTTTGAGCGTCCGCATAAACCCGTTTGTCAGGAAATTGATCTGGAATTCTCCGTCCGACTTGCGGCTCATCAGGTTGCCGACGCGGATAATCTTGACCTTTGCCCCGCCTGCGGCAGCGGATAGGATTTCCCGCTCCGCCAAAAATTTCGTACGGATATAGTCATTTTCTATAATCTGCCCGAAATACAGCTCGTTTTCCCGCATGCGCTTCGAACTGTCTACCGTGTGCGCATTGCCTTCCCCCGCAACGGACGTCGTAGAGATATGTACCATCTGCCGGCCCGTTTTTACACAATAATCCAATATATTTTTAGACCCTTGTACATTAATCTCCTCCAACAGGCCGTCCTTTACAAAATGCTTAACGCAGGCCGCGCTGTGGATCACCGTCTGGAAGGTGAGCCCATCTAGGGTATGTTCTAGGCTGCGGTCTGTAATATCGCCCTCGACGCATACGATCCGGCGGCCAAATGCTTCGTCAAACGTAGAATCAAAGTAGTACATCAGCAGGTTTTTCAGCCGTTTTTCACAAGTGGAATGCCGGCCTTTGCGCATCAGGCAGTACGCCTTCCCGGTTGCCCGCCGCAAAAATGCGTACAAGATATGGATACCCAAAAACCCCGTGGCCCCGGTCAACAGGATATCGCCTAGCGGCAGCTTTTCCTGCGCGCCCAATGCCTTTACGTCTGCCAGCGCGTTTTTGGCAAGCACCCGCTGGATGCTGCTATAGTCAAACCCTGTAATGTTTTCGGCTGCTTTTTCGTCTTTTTTTGCGCCGTCCGCGAGGCGCGCAAGCTGCGCCGGCGTCGGGTGGTCGAAAATATCTTTGTAAGCGATCGGATACCCGTTCGTCTCGCAGTAGACAGCAATTTTTGCCGCGCTTAGCGACGTGCCCCCTGCTTCAAAGAAATTGTCCGTCCTGCCAACAGGCTCCAGTTGTAGGATTTGGGCAAATAAGCGGCAAAACTCTTCTTCCCGCGCGTTCGCAGGCGCGGCATATTCCCGTTCCTGCGCCTGGTATTCCAGCTCGGGCAGGCGGCTTTTATCAATTTTTCCATGGCTGGTCAGCGGCATTTCCTCCAGCTGCATCCACGCGCCCGGAACCATATAATGCGCCAGCATCGTCTTTACATACGCGGCAAGTTCCAGCGTATCCACCAGGGAGGACGCGGTAAAATATGCGGCAAGGAACTCCTCGCTGCCGTTATTTTTTACAACCGCCTTGCTCGCCTGGATACCCGGATAAGAATTGATAGCGTGTTCGACCTCATCCAGTTCAATACGCAGGCCGCGCAGTTTGACCTGGTTGTCCAGCCGCCCCTGGAATACGATTTCGCCACGGTCGTTCCATTTCACAAGGTCGCCGCTGTGATAAGCTTTCATCCCGTCAAAAGTAAAAAACGCCTCTTTATTTTTGTCCGGCAGGTTCATATATCCACGCCCCACCCCGGCGCCGCAGATAATCAGCTCCCCGCTGATGCCAACCGGAAGGATGTTCCCGCGCGGGCTGGTGACATAGAGCTTCATATTTGCAAGCGGCCCGCCGATCGTCACATCCATGCTGTCTTCCATCTGCTTGGTCGTACAGCTAACCGTACATTCTGTAGGCCCGTAGCTGTTGACAATCGACGCCTGCGGGTTTACGCTACGCATCTTGTCATACAAAGGCCCCGGAAACGCTTCTGCGCCGATATCAAACGCGCGTATCCTCTGCAGCGCCCGCTTCATCTGCGGCAGTTCCACAAGCTGCGCCATATACGAAGGCGTACATTTCATAATATCTACGTTGTGCTCCAGAATCAGCCTTGCAAGCGCCAGCGGGTTGTGGATTTCCTCTTCGTTCGCCATGCAGATGGTCATGCCGTTGCATAACGGGATAAACTCCTCCATCACAGAGACGTCGAACGTAATTGCCGCAAGCGCCAGCGACACTGTTCCATGTGCTGTATAATTGGTAATTTCAATGTTTTTCGGATTCGAATGCACAAAATTACAAAGATTCCCATGCTCGACCAGCACCCCTTTCGGTTTTCCGGTAGAGCCAGATGTATACAGGCAATATGCCAGGTGTTCGGGCGGGATCGAAAGGCCAGGATTTTCCTCCCGCAGCGTCTCCAGCAGCTCTTCTACCGTCAGCACCTCATATGGTTTCCCTTGGCACAGTTCCTTGCGCCCAGCGCGTATCTGCCCGGTTGTAATCAAAAACCGACAGCCGGCGTCCCGCAGGCAGTAGTCAATGCGTTCGTCCGGATACGCCGGCACCAGCGGCAGGAATCCTGCGCCTGCCTTCAAAATCCCCTGGCGGGTAATATATACGTTTTGGTCCCTGTCCAACAGGCATCCGACGAGCGAATCCGGCTGTACGCCCTTTTGCAAAAGCCCGTGTGCAAGGCGGTTTGCTAGACTGTTTAGCTGCCCGTAGGTCAGCGTCTTCCCGCCCGCTATTACGGCATTCCTCTGCGGGGCTTTCGCCGCCCACGCTTCGAACAGGCGGTTCACGCTCATAATCGGCACCGGATACGCAGTATCGTTAAACTGCGCGATGCGGCTGCGCTCTTCTTCGGTCAAAATCGATAGTTCCCCAAGCGCCTTTTGCTCCGCGCCAGACAAGAACCCTTTCGCAGCCTGCCCGAAAATACCGTAGAAGCGTTTGATCCATGCCTCGCTGTAGCAATCTTTGCGGTATTCAAACAAAAACCGGTACGCGCCGTTTTCCACAAATACGTTGATAGAAAGCGCTGCTTTTGCACGGTCGCTGACCGCTTCTTTAAGCACCGTCTTTTGCCCGCCCAATTCAAATTCACTGAACGCATCCCCCTGGTAGACAAACATAATGTCCGGGCTGACCTGGTAGGCGCGGCTAATCTCGGCAAACGAATACAGGCCATGCCGCACAGATTCCATCCATTGTTTCTGTAGCCCTCCCATATACGTGCCAATTTCCTGTTCCTGCCTTACATCCGCATAGATTGGGATTGTCTTTACAAGCATGCCGAACGTATTCATGCAGCGGCTGTCGTCCCTGCCGTTATATACCGTAGTAAATACAACGTCTTCCCTATGCGCATACTGCCCGAGCACATAGCCCATCACTGAAAGGAAAAAGATATTTTCCGTGATTTTGTTCCTTCGGCAAAATGCCTCTACCTGCCCTTTTTCAATACTGCGGCAGGCCGTTTCGTAAAATCCGCACGGCAGCTCTTCCTGCCCTCTGTCGGCTGCTTTTTTTGCCCGCAACGCCCGCACGTCCGGTTCCGGCAGCGGCATTGCGGCCACATGCCCAAACAGGGAATCGTAATACGCCTTTGCCTGTCGGTATTTCTCCCCGGCGCGCGCTTTTTCCTCTTTTACCGCTAGGTCGTATTGCGTATATACTTCGCCCAGCGGCTCCTGCCCGCGCAACGTACGGTCCAGCTCCTGGAGAAAAGCCGCAATCGAACTGCCGTCGCTAATTATATGGTGAAAATCAATAACCAAGTACAAATGCTGCGCGGTATGGTAAAACGCGATCCGGTACAGCGGGCCATTCGCAAAGTCAAACGGTTTGGCAAAATGCGCAAAATATGGCTGCCACTGCTCCTCGGTTCCCTCCACGCGTTCGATACGGGCGTCCGCCGGCCCCTGCGGATACATATATACATCCCCGTTTTGATCCGCGCGTATCGCGCACCGCATCGACGGATGCGCATGCAGCACCCGCTGCAGCGCGTCCTCCAGCTGCCCCTGGTCTGTATCCGGCTGCAGCGCAAACGCGCACGGCAGGTTATAATATACCGCTGCTGGATTCTTCTTGCACTCTATGTAAATGCCAAGCTGCGTCTGTGTCAGCGGATAATAGTCCCGTGTTTCCCCGGCTTCTTCTTGTGGCGCGGACTGCAAGTACTGTTCCAGCTTTTCAATTGTGCCATAGTCTTTGAGGTCGCCGACCGCAACCGGCCTATGGAACTGCTCTGTAATCTCCACCAGCAGCCGGATGGCTGAAATGGACGTCAGCCCTGCTTCCTCCAATTCGGTAGTAACGCCAAAATCTTCATGTCCAAGTATGCCTTTTAGGCACTCATACAGCCGCTTTTGCATTGGCGTTTTGGGCTTAACAAGCTCTAAGCCCGCCCGTTCCGGCTTCGGGAGCGCCCGTTTATCTACTTTTTGATTCTGGTTCAATGGAATTTTATCAATCTGCATCGTTACGGCGGGAACCATATACGGCGGTTTATTCTGCCGGATAAACGCATGCAGTTTCTCAGTATCGACCGGCTTTGCGGATACGACATAGGCCGCGATAAAACTTCCGCCGCCTTCCTGTTTGCAGGCTATCACAGCCGCATCGTCGATCCCCTCGTATTTGCGCACAATTTCTTCCACTTCCGAGAGTTCAATACGAAACCCCCGAATTTTTACCTGTGAATCGCGCCGCCCTGAAAATTCAATATTTCCATCTGGCAGATACCGCACGATATCCCCAGTACGGTACATCCGCCCATACGCGCTTTCCTTTGAGAATGGATTTGGCACAAACGCCTGCGCAGTCTGCTCCGGCCTGTTTAAATACCCCCTTGCCACCTGCGGCCCCGCAATGCACAATTCTCCGGGAACCCCAACCGGCACGCGGTTTTGGTTTTCATCTACGACATACAGCTTCATATTGTCTAACGGCTTTCCGATTGGAATATTCGCATACGCACGGTCCACGCGAAACACCGTCGTCAAGATCGTACACTCTGTCGGGCCGTAAACATTGTAAAACGCATATCCTCCCGGCGGGTCTAATGGCACAAGCGTCTCCCCTCCTACCGACAAAAAACGCGGATTGGCGCAGTCCGCAAACATCTGCGCATACTGCCGCCCGACTTGCGTCGTCATAAAACTATGCGTAACCTGATGGCGTACAAAATAGTCCCGGACGGCCAGCAAGTCCAGCCGCATATCTTCGGCAATGATATGCAGCTGCCCGCCGCATGACAGCACCGGGTACATATCCATCATATTCGCGTCAAATCCAAACGAAGCATACGCGGCTGCCCGGCTGTTTTCATCCATCTGGTAAAACCGGCGGTACCACTGGATAAACGCCGCCACATTCCGGTGCTCGAGCATTACGCCTTTTGGCACCCCGGTAGACCCAGACGTATACAGCAGGATAAATAGATCGTCCGGCTGCGGGGCGCAACGTTTACGAAATTCCATCCCCCGCCCGTCTAACGCCGGAAGTCCTGGGATATCTTGCGTCAGTAGCACTTCCCCCTGATACCCTGGCACGAGCCCGAGCAAGGACTGGTCTGCAATCAGCAATTTTGCCCCGGCGTCTTCCAACATAAACTGCAGCCTTTGCTGCGGATACCCCGGATCCAGCGGCTGATACGCGGCCCCCGCTTTCAATACCCCGATCGCGGCAATCGGCATATATTCGCCTCTCGGGATCAAAATGGAAACCACGTCCCCGCGCCCGATGCCGGCGCCATGCAGATAAGCCGCAATGCGGTTTGTCTGGTCATCCAGCTGCGCGTAGGTTAGCGTTACATCGTTTTCCTGATATACGACCGCAGCCTTTCCGCCAAAGCAGCAAAAGGCCTCATCCAGCAGGTCGACTACCGAAACGGCGGCGTCATACGGCGCCCCCGTCTCATTAAAGGCGTCCAATTCCTTTTGCATGGTGTCGTTTATCATAGAAAAACTCTTTACGCTTACATCGTTTTCCCGATTTTCAAGCACCTGGCCAAGCAATACTTCAAAAGCATCCAGCATCTGGCCTATCATTTCGTCCCGGTATACCCCGGTGCGGTACCTCACTGCTATCGTAACGCCGTCCGCCCCCGCATCCATGCATATGCCAAATGGATGGGCCGCAAGCTCCCCGTCGGTATCTCCAAGTGGCTGCGCCTTTATGCCATCTGACGGCTGGCCATAAATGGCCGGACGCGGCTCTAAGCCATCCGCTCTGCGCTCATGGACGGACGGCTGCGCCTTTATGCCATCCGGCTGCTGGCCAAAAACGTCTGGCTGCTGTGTGACAACCGCCATTGGAGGCAACGCAAGCTGCTTTTGAATTTCTGCAAATGAGAACTCCCCGGCTGCGGCTGCACCTTCCAGCTGCCGCCGAATAGCCGCCAGGCAATCTGCAATATTTTCCCCGGCCTGGAAACTTAGGTATAGTGGAAATTTCCGCTTATGCTCTATGACCGCGGCAAGCGATTCAGAAATCCCAGCATATTTTGCCAGCAGCAAAAACGCGGTCAGCCACAGCTCGTCTCTTAAACCAACCGCTTCATATCCGCCTGGAAATTCTACGATTTTTTTATATGCAACCGCATACGCACCGTTTTGTACCTGCGTGCATTTCTCCCTCTGCCCGTATCCGTTTTCCCGTTCTGGATACGGCATACTTTCTGTTTCCACATTTTTAATCTGCCCTCTGAAATATGCAATGACCTGTTTCTCATCCATATGTAATACCTCCTCCTGTTTTTATATGATTGCCCGCCCCTATGCGCGATCGTTTCATGATCGAAAGCGCTTGGTTGTTAAGCATTATAAGTTTTCTATAACTATTTATGTAAATTTTATAAAATAATTTAATTTTTTATAAATTTCATGATAGATAGTTCAGTATATCACATTCCCAGGCCCTTATTTTCATTTCTGCACAAGATGCAAAAAAATGAAATAAGATGTACCTGCTTACCTAAAATATGGTATAATATCGCATATAAAATAAATAAGAATATGCTTTTTACATTGGAGATAGATCATTATGCGAATTGCGATTGTAGAAGACCGAGAAAACGACAGCCAATATTTAGCTGCCGCAGTGTCCAGGTGGTCAAAGGAACACCATATCCCGCTTGTACCTGCCCTCGCCTTATACAAAACCGGCGAAGAACTGTTGGCTAATTTTTCAAACGAACGGTATGACATTATTTTTCTGGATATCTATATGGAAGGCATCGATGGTATGGAAACAGCCCGCCGTATCCGGGAAATCGATGGCGACTGCCGCCTAGTGTTTATCACATCTACAGATGAATTTGCGGTAGACAGTTACGACGTAGATTCGTCGTGGTATCTATTAAAGCCATATAGCTATGAAAAACTTTCGCAGGCGCTATCGCGCTGCTGCACGGACGTCCTGGAACAGCGCCAGTTTTTTGTCGCCCCCGGAAAATATGGGGAACAAAGACTGCTGCTTCACCAGATTACATGGACAGAATACATAAACCGCCAAATCTGCGTACATTTGCAAAACGGGAGCGAACTCTATGTCCGGATGCGGCAGAATGAATTTGCGAACAAGATGCTCCAATACCCTTATTTTTGCGACTGCATGAAAGGGATACTAGTAAATCTGGAATTTGCCGAAACAATCCAGGATAATTGCATCAAACTCAAAGACGGCAGCCTGCTGCCGATCAGCCGTTTAAAATACCGGGATGTACGCGAAAAATTTCTGGACTTTTCCTATCGGTACATCCGTACAAAATAACTAAAATAAATATAAAAGAGATTATATATAACACCAGTTTACTCTTGGATAGGCTGAAACCTTATTTTAATGAGTATTTTTCGGATGCGACAAAAACCACTGCCAGGAATCTGTTCCTTATTGTCGATTCCATATTGACGCTGGATATCTTCCGTATTTGAAGAATTATCTTTGTCTTATGAATTATGGCGTTATGGCCGTTCCCGTACCTGACGGCTCCGCGGAAACTTACATACAGGCAGGCGAATTAATATGACCAATAACATTATGAAGGACTATTATACGATTGCAGAAGTTTTTACAAAGCGCCGGGCAAAGCAAATGGGTCAGACGGCAGAATTAAGCGACGGGGCGGTAAAACGCAACATTAGGAAAAGGCAACAGAATCAGATAATGGAACAAGGCATTTTTTAAGGGCGCGCCTGAAAATCATCGCGATGATTTTCA
>CASUON010000026.1 GCA_949457475.1 uncultured Lachnospiraceae bacterium | reverse complement strand
CTTTATTCCTTATGCGCTTTATTCCTTATGCGCTTTATTCCTTATGCGCTTTATTCCTTATGCGCTTTATTTCTTTTTCTTATTATACAGGTTCATTGCCTGTGCGAAATCGTCCATCAAGATATACTCCACGGCGGACGCCGCATCCTTCATTGCTTCTTCCACCTGGGCGCGGTCTTCTTTTGCAAAGCGCCCGAGCACGTGGTCCACAAGGTCCCATTCCGGCGGCTTTTCACCTACGCCGATTTTAATTCGCGCAAATTCCTGCGTGCCGATATGAGCAATGATATTTTTCATGCCGTTATGGCCGCCGGCACTGCCTTTTTTGCGTATGCGGATGCTGCCTACGTCCAAACTGATATCGTCATAAATAACAAGCAGCTGGCTTGCCGGGTCTAGCTTATAAAAATCCAAAATGGCGCCGATGGCTTCCCCGCTGTTATTCATATAGGTCTGCGGTTTTACAAGCAGCACCTTCTGCCCTGCGATTACCCCGTTTCCGCAGATGGCTTTATATTTTGTCCCACCCATCGATATATGGTGGATATCCGCCAGCAGGTCAAGCGTATCAAAACCTGCGTTGTGTCTGGTTTTTTCATATTGTCTGCCTGGATTCCCAAGCCCTGCGATCATATACATATTATTTGTCTACTCCCCATTCTTTTTTTGCGAAAATACAATCTGAGTTTACCTTATTTTTTTGCATTTGTCATCTATGAAACTATAACTTTTCCTGCTAATTTATTCTGTGCTATTCTATTTTTTGCCGCAGATCATATAAATATTACAATTATACATACAATCTATGGTGAACTTGTATGAAACCAGATTTTTTGAAATGGATACGTTTGTTGCTGCCCGCTGCCTTCTGTGGATGCGCCATGTTGTTCATCTGCCTGATTTTTACTGGACGTCCAGCTTTTTTGCGTAGCGTTTCTTCCCAGAATACAAACTCCGGCAAGGACTACATTAAATGGGTAGATTTTAACGTAACAAGCGAAGCTATGAACGACGCCTATCAATATGACTTACAAGCGCATGGCACCGACACCCCGATCGACTGGATTTCCCTGTTGGCCGTATTGGGCGTAAAATATGGCGGTGACTTTAAGAATTATAAAAAATCTGATATATCCGCAATCGCAGATCCAATATTAAATAAAGAATTAACCTTAAACGACCTCGTAAAAGACATGAAGCACTATAACTACTACTATGAAGCCTATTCCGCCGTACTAGGCGGTTTTGTAGGCACTTACCAGGTGCCGGAGGCAGATGCCGAACGCGCCTCTAAGCCTGACGCTTTTGCAGCGGACGCCGAACGCGCCTCTAAGCCTGACGCTTTTGCAGCGGACGCCGAGCGCGCCTCTAAGCCCGCCGCTTTTGCAGCGGACGCCGAACGCGCCTCTAAGCCTGACGCTTTTGCAGCGAACGCCGAACGCGCCGCAGGCGACAAAAAACCTACGCCTTCCTATAAAACCCTCTACGGCCTAAAGGCTTTTTCACCGATTGCCAAAGGCTTTCCCTACTCTGACTATGACGACTTCGGCGTCTCCCGCTCCTTTGGCTACCGCAGGCAGCACCTGGGGCATGACATGATGGGGCAGATCGGCACCCCGATCATCGCCGTGGAATCCGGATACGTAGAATGCCTCGGCTGGAACCGCTACGGCGGCTGGCGGATCGGCATCCGCAGCTTCGACGAAAAACGCTATTACTATTACGCCCATCTGCGGCAAGATTTTCCCTACTGCAAGTCGCTAAAAGAAGGCAGCATCGTTACTGCCGGCGACGTCATTGGCTATATGGGGCATACCGGCTATAGCGATACCGAAAATGTAAACAATATCGATATTATACACCTGCACTTTGGCATGCAGCTGATTTTTGATGAATCGCAAAAAGAGGGAAACCATGAAATCTGGATCAGCTGTTACGAGCTGACGCGTTTCCTCTCCCAAAACCGGAGCGAAACGGTCAAAGACGAGGCGACCAAAGAATGGCGCCGCGTTTCAGAAATGATCGACCCTGCCGCAGAAAACTACGAGCCCAAACTGCAAAGTTCTGCGCAAGACGGATAAATCCCACATTATAGTTATATTCGAATGGTATCAAAACCACAAGGGGCTGTCGCACTAAGAAAAATACATACAGGATATAATAGTTATAATAACCATAACCTACTATATTTTGCTATATGTTTCTTAGTACGACAGCCCCAAATCATGTTAATACCTTCTTATGGTTCATTACCAAGTTGTGTAAGGTATATGCCCGCGGGCGCCAGGTTCCACTTTATCATTTCATTTTGCCGCGGGCAACCATGTTACAATTTCATACGGGCTGCTCGGTTTCCCCAGTATCTACCTGCATTTCTTTTTGATACTCCTCCAATATGATATTCTGAATCCTGTCTCTTGTCTCAGAATTAATTGGATGAGCGATATCCCGGAATTCCCCGTCGGAAGCTTTTCTACTCGGCATTGCGATAAACAACCCCTTCACCCCTTCGATCACCTTGATATCATGTACGACGAATTCATCGTCAATTGTGATAGATACTACAGCCCTCATTTTCCCTTCTTTTTCTACTTTGCGGACTCGGACATCTGTTATTCGCATCATCTTTCGCCCCTTTCTCCTTTAATGAAATAAATCTGTTTAAAAATCATTCAAGTCGAAAATTCATCCTGTAATATGTTTATTTATTTTATAATCCATATCGTTCATTGTTATCTTCTACTACTACTTTCACGCCATTCTCTCCGCAATAGTAAGTATTTGCTTTTAATGTTCCCCTGCTTTCAACGATACAATTCTCGATATGTGTATTATCACCTATATATACTTCGTTCAGTATAATTGAGTTCTTAATCACACAGTTTTTGCCTACGAAAACCTCTTTAAATAAAACGGAGTTTTCTACTTTGCTATTAATGATACAGCCGCTTGAAACCAAGCTGTTGCGCACCTGCGAACCTGTGTTATATTTCGCCGGCGGCAGATCGTCAACCTTGGAGTAGATATGAGGATAATCCCGGAAGAAGAATTTACGTACTTCCGGCTTTAAAAAATCCATATTCGTATCATAATACGACTCCACCGTAGAGATATTGCTCCAGTACCCATCCAGCTTAAATCCATAAATCCGCTTTAGGTTTTTATAACGGATCAAGATATCGGTAACAAAATCGTTCCTGCTCTCCTGGGCGCAGTGCTCCAAAAGGTCGATCAGCTGCCTTCTGCGCACGACATAGATTCCGGTTGAGATTGTATTCGAACGCGCCATCATCGGCTTTTCTTCAAATTCTACAATCCTGGAATCTTCGTTCATCCTAACTACGCCGTACCTGCTGACATTTTCTGTTTCCGGCATATCTTTCACGCCTACCGTGATATCCGCCTTTTTCTCTATATGGTAATCCAGTATCCGGTTGTAGTCTACCTTGTATACGCAATCCCCGCTTGTGATGATTACATATGGTTCATGGCAGCGTTTTAAAAAATCGATATTCTGGTACATCGCATCCGCCGTCCCACGGTACCACCAGCTGTTGTCTGCTGTCACGGTTGGTGTGAATACATACAAGCCGCCCTGTTTCCGGCCAAAATCCCACCATTTTGATGAACTTAAATGTTCATTTAACGAACGTGCATTATACTGCGTCAATACGGCAACCGTCTGTATCTGCGAATTTGTCATATTACTCAGCACAAAATCGATACAGCGGAAGTTTCCGCCAATCGGCATTGCCGCAATCGCCCGTTTCCTGGACAGTTCTTTCATACGGTTGTTGTTGCCGCCGGCTAAGACCAGCCCCAGTGCTTTCATACCATCTCACCTGCCTTTATAATAGCATCGCCGCTCGCAAGCATCCCGTCTGGATAATCCGCCGCTGTCGTCACACCCAAAATGGCCGTATTCCTGCCGATCTTTACATCCGCCGGAATCACGGAATCCTCGCCTACCGTAACCAGGTCGAACGCATATACTTTTGGATTATATGTGCTTGGTGCGTATTCCCCGACGCCAACTTGTGCACGGTCTCCTATTTTTGTATTTTCCGCAATAATCCCTTTATCAATTACGACGTGCTCGCCAATCGACACATCCTGCATAATAATTGAATTGCGGACAACTGCCCCTTTTCCGATCGTCACCCCCGCGCCGATTACCGAGCTGTATACTTCACCATAAATATCGCTGCCTTCACCGATCAGGCTCTTGTCAACAATTGCCTCCGCCGCAATATACTGTGGTTCGATCATATCGCATTTTGTATAAATCTTCCAATACTTCTCATATAAATTAAACTCTGGGATCAGGTCGATCAGTTCCATATTTGCCTCCCAATACGACCCAAGCGTCCCAACGTCTTTCCAATAGCCGTTATATTCATAGGCAAACATCCGAGCCCCCTTCTCATGCAGATAAGGGATAATATGTTTGCCAAAATCGCAGTGGCTTTGGTCTTTCAGCTCCAGCAGCGCGGATTTTAAAACTTTCCAGTTAAAAATATAAATACCCATCGAAGCTAGGTTGCTCCTCGGGTGTTCCGGTTTTTCCTCAAAATCCTGCACCTGGTTTTTATCGTCTGTAATTACGATCCCAAACCTGCCTGCCTCCTCGATTGGGACTGGCATGCAGGCAATCGTTACATCGGCCCCCCGTGCTTTATGGAAATCGAGCATTTCTTCATAATCCATTTTATAAATATGGTCACCGGACAAGATAAGCGCGTATTTGGGATTGTAATGTTCCATATAATTCAAATTCTGGAAAATTGCATTCGCAGTGCCGGTATACCATTCACTATTGTCGCTTTTTTCATATGGCGGCAATACCGTAACACCCCCGTTATTCCGGTCTAAATCCCAAGGAATCCCAATCCCGATATGCGTATTCAAACGCAATGGCTGGTATTGGGTTAGCACGCCAACAGTATCAATCCCGGAATTTATACAATTACTAAGAGGAAAATCAATAATGCGATACTTTCCGCCAAACGCTACAGCAGGCTTGGCCACTGCTGAAGTCAGCACACCAAGGCGGCTTCCCTGCCCGCCGGCCAGAAGCATGGCAATCATTTCTTTACAAATCAATTCACTCACCCCGCATCCTGTGATTCAGCTTTTTATTCCATCATCTTTGCAAGCCTCAACCTGCTGAACCGTATCTTTATATTAGACTTAGTATACCATAGCTGCCGGAAAATGTACATTATTTTCACAAACTTTTTGCCGTATTTGTGCCTATTTTGTACATTTAGCCATTTTATCTTTTACGTTATCCTTTCCATCGTAGTATTATCCCATAGGAATATCCCGAAAGGAATTGCAAAATAGCTGGATATGTTTATAATAAAATAAGGCCGGCCATTCGGCTGCGCCTTGTCTTACAGAACTATAAATTATAGATTGTGCAGGTGTTTAATTATGTATCAGATTAATTTTGACAAGCCGGTCCATGTACATTTTATTGGTATCGGTGGAATCAGCATGAGCGGGCTTGCCGAGCTGCTTTTAAAAAAAGGCTTTTTGGTATCCGGCTCTGACGCCAAAGAATCGGAACTTACCCGGATGCTGGAACACTCCGGCGCCACCGTCTATTACGGGCAGCGCGCCGAAAATTTAAAACCACAGACAGACCTTGTCGTATACACGGCTGCTATCCATGAAGACAACCCGGAATACGCGCAGGCAAAACGGCAGGGTATTCCCATGCTAAGCCGCGCAGCACTGCTTGGGCAAGTCATGGCGCATTACAAACAATCCGTCGCTGTCGCAGGCACGCACGGCAAAACGACCACTACTTCTATGGTCTCCCAGATTTTGCTTGACGCGCAGACAGACCCTACTATTTTCGTCGGCGGGATGATGCCGGCAATTGGCGGCAATTATGAAATCGGCCATTCTGACTATTTTGTTGCGGAAGCGTGCGAATACTGCAACAGCTTTTTACATTTTTACCCAAAGTACAGCCTGATCCTAAACGTTGAAGCGGACCATATGGATTTCTTCCACGACCTAGACGATATCCGCCACGCCTTCCACGCGTTTGCTTCCAACACCACGGCAGACGGCGCCGTGATCATCAACAGTGAAATTAAGGCCCTATCTACCGTCATAAAAGATTTAAAAACAGCTGTAGTTACGTTTGGCTTTAGCTCCGCAGACGGGCCTGGCCAGGATAATTGCCCGGACTATTATCCTGAGCATATTACTTATGATGAAATCGGTTGCGCACGCTTTCAAGCTATGCACCACGGAAAAAAATTGTGCGATGTCAACCTACGCGTACCGGGCCCGCACAATATTAGCAACGCGCTTGCGGCTGCCGCCCTTGCGGACTGCATGGGCATCCCGCCGGAAACGATCGCCCGCGGGCTGCACGCATTTACCGGCACCGACCGCAGGTTCCAGCTAAAAGGCAAGATAAACGGCGTTTCCATTGTCGACGACTACGCGCACCACCCGACTGAAATTAGGGCCGCCTTGCGCACTGCCGCCCATTACCCGCATAAGCGCGTTATCTGCGTCTTCCAGCCGCATACGTATACCCGGACAAAAGAATTCCTGGATGAATTTGCATCCGCGTTGTCCGCCGCGGATATTGTCGTACTGGCGGATATTTTTGCCGCAAGGGAAACTGACACTCTTGGCGTCAGTTCCGAAGATATCCTCACACGCCTTCAAAAACTGGGGGTCGAAAGCTATTATTTTCCTTCTTTTACCGAAATTGAAAAATTTTTATTAAAAAAAAGTATGAACGGCGACCTGTTGATAACTATGGGCGCCGGAGATATCTTAACAGTAGGCGAAAGCTTGCTTAACCAATAGTTATCCACATTATCCACATTAAACTGTGCATAATTCGCATCTTTAATGTGGATTTTTTGTTTTTTATCCACAATTTTACTCCAATTGTGTAAAGTTTCCAAATCTAACAATTTATGCTCCCCCTCTACTTTAACTTCATCCTTATCCACGTTATCAACGCTATCAACACAATGCCAAAGCGCCTGAATACAATGGTTTTGTGGGTAAAAATATACTTCTCAATTTCCAAAACCTGTGCTATAATCTGTGCAATGAGAGAGGGAATGCATATGTCTGATATATTATTAAAACGGGACAGCAGCCTGGCTGCTACATACGTACCAAATACTTTTATTGATGAATATATGACACATGCAGACGGAGAGTTTGTGAAAATCTACCTGTATCTGCTGCGCTGCATCAATAGCCCGAACACACCTTTTTCCATTTCCGAAATTGCGGACAAATTCGATTATACGGAAAAAGATGTGAAACGCGCGTTAAAATACTGGGAAAAAATGCATCTGCTCCGCCTGCAGTTTAACCAGAAAAACGAGCTGGCCGAAATATGCCTAACCGACGCATCCAAGGGCGCCTGCGCCCGGATGGCGCAAAACGGCACAAACGGCATTCTCGAAAGCGTGGCGGCGGATAACATTATTTCATACAGCTATACGGTTGAACCTTCCAATGAAAGCAAATGCGCCACATTGTCCGTAGCACCCGCTCCATGCAGCGAATCAGGACATGGGCCGTCAGCATGCCAGGCGGATGAAAATGTGAAGGAGCTTTTATATGTGGCGGAACGCTACCTGGGCCGCCAACTGACCATAACAGAGGCTGATACTATCCTGTACTGGATGGACAAATTTGGTTTTTCACAAGACTTAATCGACTACCTGATTGAACAGTGCGTAGCCAAAGAGCACACCAGCATCCAATATATGGACAAAATAGCCCTGTCCTGGGCAAAACAGGGCATCCGCACGCTTTCGGAAGCACAAAAAGGGGTTGAGACGTACCGCACGACTATCTACGCCGTCAAAAAGGCGTTTGGAATTTCCAGCCGCAGCCTGGCTGATTTTGAACAGGAATTTGTCCGTACCTGGGCTGGCGAGATGGGCTATTCTGACGAGGTCATCGCCCTGGCGTGCCAAAAGACGCTAAAATGCACACAAAAAATTAATTTCAACTATGCAAACTCGATTTTAGAAAACTGGAAAGAACAAAACGTACATACGCTGGCGGAAATCGAGCTGCTGGATGCCAAGCACCAAAAAATGCAGACCAAAAAATATGCCGCTGCCAAAAAAGCAGCTGTACAAGCATCGCTGCAGGCGTCTGTACGTACATCAAAAACCGCAGCTATTAACAATTATAATCATTATTCACAACGCGCATACGATTATGAAGCGCTTGAACGGGAACTGCTAACTAGATAGCGCAGACGGCGGCCACATACATACGGTTTTATGCACTCGTAACGGGAATGATGAACCAGATTTGAACAGTGTCGTCTTTCCGCAGTTCGGATTGCCAGTTTTATGCACTCGTAACGGGAATGATGAACCAGATAGCGGAGAACATGTTATGTCTATATCAAATACACAATATAACGAGATTCAGCGCAAATACGACGCTAGGCAGCTTCACAACCAGCATGTGGTGCAGCAGCGAAAAACGGCGCTTTATGAAAAATACCCGCGCCTAAAGGAGCTGGATAACCTAATTGCGTCGGCCAGCGTCAAGTCCGCCAAGAGATTGCTGGAAAAAGGCGACCATACGGCGCTGCTACAGCTCAAACAGCAGCTTGACTATTACCGGACGGAACGGGAAGCAATCCTTACCTCCGCCGGGCTGGATGAATATTATCTGGAACCGCCTTATGCGTGCCCCGACTGCAAGGATACCGGCTATATAAACGGACAGCCCTGCCACTGCTTCAAGCAGGCTGTCATCGACCTGGTATATACGCAGTCTAATATCAAACATATTTTACAGGAAGAGAATTTTTCCACCTTTACTTACAGATACTATTCCGATTCGCCTTCCAAACGGGATAACGCGAATGGGCTGACGCCTTTGGAAAACGCGAAAAACGCGGTCAGCATTGTATGTAATTTTATTTCCAATTTCGACATACGGTTTGAAAATATTTTTTTCTACGGTGATGCCGGAACCGGAAAGACGTTTTTATCCAACTGTATTGCAAAAGAACTACTGGACACCGGGCATTCTGTTATTTACCTTTCCTCTTTCCAGTTATTTGATGTTCTGGAAAAGAATAAATTTCAGAAAGATACCGACGCTGCCACCTCCATACAAAATATATTTGAATGTGAACTTCTGATCATTGACGACCTTGGTTCCGAAATGACGAATTCCTTTACAACATCCCAGCTGTTTCATTGTCTAAATGAGCGGATATTACGCAAAAAATCGACGATCATATCTACAAACTGGGGCATAGATGCACTAAGCGCGATTTACTCTGAAAGGGTTTTTTCCCGGGTAATCAGCGCTTATCGGGTGATAAAACTTTTTGGTGACGATATCCGGCTCCAAAAAAGAAAATTATAAAAAATACGGAGGACATTACATTATGCCAAAGAACGAACACATACTGGACAGCATTCCTTATGGAGTACTCGGCCTTGTTCCGATGTCAAACTGCGCTACGCTTGGGGAAAAAGTTAATGAGTATCTTGTAAAATGGCGTCGTGAACGCCAGTCCGAACACAAAAACAATGTTGCCTTCAAAGGATTTGAACGCAATACGTATATCGTCCATGCGCAAAACCCGCGTTTTGGCACTGGGGAAGCCAAAGGCATCCTAGAACAATCCGTCCGCGGCTATGACCTATACATTATGGTTGATGTAACAAATTACAGCGAGACATATACCGTATGCGGCCACACAAACCACAAGTCCCCGGACGACCACTATTCCGACCTAAAGCGCATCATTGCGGCAGCCGGTGGAAAAGCACGCAGGATTACGGTTATCATGCCATTTTTGTATGAAAGCCGCCAGCACCGGCATACCGGCAGGGAGTCGATGGATTGCGCCATGGCGCTGCAAGAACTAATCAGCATGGGCGTAGATAATATTATTACGTTTGACGCGCACGACCCGCGGGTACAGAATGCAATCCCGCTGTCCGGTTTTGAAACAATCCGTCCGTCTTATCAGTTTATCAAGGGCCTTTGTAAAAATGTACCTGATTTAAAGTTCCATTCAGACCATATGATGATTATCAGCCCGGACGAAGGCGCGACCGACCGCGCGGTATATCTAGCCAGCGTCCTTGGCATTAATATTGGCATGTTCTACAAACGCCGCGATTATAGCCGGATCGTTGACGGGCGCAACCCGATCATTGCCCACGAATTTCTAGGAAACGACGTAGAAGGAAAGGACGTCATGATTATCGACGATATGATTTCTTCCGGCGACAGCATGATCGACGTAGCAACCGAATTAAAGAAACGCAAGGCAAAACGAATTTTTGTATTATCCACATTTGGCCTGTTCACAAATGGGCTGGATAAATTCGACAAAGCGGTCGCGGACGGCATTATCTACCGCGTTATTACTACAAACTTGATCTACCAGACGCCGGAACTGCTTAGCAAACCATATTATATCAACTGCGACATGAGCAAATATATTGCTTATATCGTAGACACGCTCAACCATGACGCTTCTATCAGCGAACTGTTGAATCCATACGACCGGATTAAACGGCTGGTTACAAAATATGAAAAAGGGAAGCTATAAAAGATATAATAGCAATTAGAGTATTATAAAAGCGTCTGTTCATGGAAAACGTGTCCACGTACAGACGCTTTACGCAGGAACTGTAAAGAAATAATATGGACATGCGTAAATGACGCATATTATTTCTTTACAGTTCCTTGGTTTATTCATATTCACCTGTTTTATTAATCTAACGTTTTGTTTTGACTAATTTATTTTACTTAATCTTTTTTAGTTCTTCTTTTCTACTCGTTTTCCACTTCAATTATATCAAATTACTATCTAAAGCTTTTAAAGTCGTCCAAAACTTTATTCTATTACTGCCCAAAGCTTTTTTGAGCTATCCAAAGCCCTATTTTATTTCTGTCAAAGCTTTTTTGAGCTATCCAAAGCCCTATTTTATTTCTGTCAAAACTTTTTCGCACTAAAACAAAAATACTTCGCCTGTATATTTCCCATTATTAATTACATAATATGCCTTAAATTCTTCCGGCTTTATATACACCTGCATGTTCTTTATGGATGTTACTCTATGTCCGCTTGAAACATATGCGGCTTTTACTTTCTCAATCACTGCCGCCTCTTGCGCCTGCTGCCCCTGATATTCAATGTACACTTCAGGTTTTAATTCAGGCTTCTCTGTTTTCTTTGCTGTTGTCGTCTTTTTTACTGTCTTTTTACTGGAAGTTTTTGTATCCGCCTGTTCTTTCTTTTTCTGAACTGCTTTTGCGTCAGCCTGTGCATCTGCTGTCTTCTTCTCTGCTGGCTTTTTTCCCCCTGTTTTGCCGGCTTCTTCAATCTGCTGTTCTGTCTTTACTTCTTCTGCTGCTTTGTCTGAACCCTTTGAGCTGCTCATCTCCTTTGACCTCCTAATAATCTACTCACATACTAAAAACTTCTCCATCGCTAACAAAGCTTCTTTCTCGTCATCGCCGTCGGTAATAATATTAACGCTCATCCCTTTCGAAGGGTTAAATGCCATAATTCCCATAATGCTTTTCGCGTTAATCTTGCGGTTGTCATTCTCAAATGTAATATCACTGTCAAACTGACAAGCTACCTGAACAAGCTCTGCGATCGGATTTTCATGCCCCTTTGCTACGTTTGAAACTATAATTTCTTTTTTACTCATATTCTCTTCCACTTCCTTAAGAATCCTTTTAGAATGCACAAGTTCATCTCATAATATAGTCCAAAAACCGGGCATTTACAAGTACTTTTTTCATTTCTGTTAAAATCATACGAATGGCCAATAAATACTTGTCAATTTTTATGCATTTTTTAGTTTACAATTAATTTGACTTTAAATTTTGCTGGAATTTAACGGTATCTTTTGCGATTTCCCCGCTTAACGCAAGTAAACAGATTAAATTTGGAACCGCCATTAACGCATTTGCAATATCCGAAAAATTCCACGCGACCTCCAGCGTCGTAGTCGCGCCGACAAATGCGACAAGGGAGAATACAATTCGGTAGACCATGTTAAATTTATATGTACCTGCCAGATATTCCAACGCCTTCTCCCCATGGTATTCCCATCCCAAAATCGTAGAAAAGGCAAACAATGCAATCCCTACGGTTACCATCCAGCCGCCGGCCTCGCCTAATACGGTTTTAAACGCTTCAATGGTCAATGCGGAGCCTTCCACCACTTTGCCGTCTGCTCCAGTCATGCCAAGTACGCCGGATGAAGCAATACAAAGCCCGGTAATCGTACATACAACGATCGTATCCCAAAACGTGCCCGTCATATTAATATACGCCTGGCGCACCGGATTATCCGTTGCCGCGGACGCGGCGGTAATCGCGGCGGAACCCATGCCCGCCTCGTTCGAAAATACGCCGCGCGCAATCCCATAGCGCATTCCCCGCATCATAGACGCTACAATCGTCCCGCCGACGCCTCCAGCTACTGCTTCGACGGAAAATGCCGTCTTTACAATTTCTACAATTCCGGACGGGACATTTTGAATATTTCCAATAATTACAATTACCCCGCCAATCACATAAAAGATAGCCATGCACGGCACTACTACGGACGATACTTTTGAAATAGACTTTATCCCGCCTACAATAATGCACAGTGACAAGGCCGTAACTAATATTCCGCTTATCCAAGTCGGCACGTGGAACGTATTTTGCATAGCGTCGGAAATAGAATTTGCCTGCGTCAAATTTCCGATGCCAAAAGAAGCGATCACCGCAAACAGCGCGAACAGCCATCCCAAAAAAGCGCCGACGCTTTGATTGCGAAATGCTTTTTTCATCGTATACATCGGCCCACCGGACATTTCCCCCCGTTCGTTGACTTCCCGGTATTTCAGCGCAAGCATGCATTCGCTGTATTTGGAAGATAGCCCAAAGCAGGCGGAAATCCACATCCAGACAAGCGCCCCCGGCCCTCCGGATACCATCGCGGTTGCAACCCCGACGATATTCCCGGTGCCGATCGTAGCCGCAAGCGCCGTCGTAAGCGCCGCAAACGGCGAAACATCCCCCGCGCCATGGCTTTTACTCCTTGCCTCTTTGCTCAGCGTACTTTTCACCGCATAAGGCAGGTTCTTCCATGTAAGAAATTTCAGCCGCACAGTCAGGAAAATCCCTGTGCCGACCAAAAGTACCAGCATGACCGGCCCCCATACAAAATCATCCACTGTTTTTATAATTTCTGCTAACGTCTTCATTTACTCCCCTTTCTATCGCTTGCTCAGCCCCCTATACACGCTCGAAAAGGCTCTGGTAACACTGCCCATTATAATACCATATGCAGCATTTTACTGTATATGCATGGCGATACGCGCATGCTTTATCAATACGCCATTCCTTTCCGCTGTCGGTCCAGACGACACGCGCATGTTTTATTGATACGCCATGTATATGCCCCCGGCCGCGGCGAACTGCGCCTGCGCGTCCTCGATGGTCTTTTTTACCGTACCCGCGGACTGTGGATCATACAGCCATATATTTAAGGCGTCATAACCAATGACTAACACCGCCTGCTTGTTTCCGGTAACTGCCATAACCGGCGTGGCAAAATTTACGTAATACAGAATCTGTGAGAGTGTGCAGCCGCTTAACCCGATTACTTTACGCCCCGCCAATAAGGATTCCACAATTTCTTGTATCGTCTGCCCTTGGGCCAACAAGCTGCCTACATTTACTTCAACGCCTTCATGCTTTAACATTGCGCTGACGCATTTTTCAATGTCCGTACCGGACGCGTCCGCATCGGACGGCCGTACGTCCAACGGCGGCTGCAAGCTTTTTCTTGCGCGTTTCCAAATATAGTTCTGGTGGTTGTCCACGACGACCCCCATATTTTCATCTGCGCTTTGGATCGCTTGCGCGATATCGGTCGTTGCCTGCGCTACATTTCCCCACGCATAAGCGTAATACCCCTCCTTTTCCTGCTCCGGCTTTAACGCCACCTCGTTTTCCTCCTGGTTGACGACCATTTTGGCCGCTACGACAAGCGGCTTGGATTCCTTCTCCGTGTCCGGCAGTACAAGCTGTACCTGCGTCTGCCTTACGTCCGTCACCGTCGTATGAACCACTTCCTGCTCGCTTGTATCCTGGTTCCGGTTTACAATGGAATCTTGCGGCGCAGCCGAATAGCCGTTCGCGCCTGCCGTAAGGCGATGGATGATAAGCACGCCGTCATGGAATTCCACGTCACTAATATAATAGCCGCCTTTACGGTATTTCTTAAGCAATTCCGTATTTGAAGCGCTGACTATGCGAAGCGCGTACATCGGATGCTGTTCCACCCCGGCTGCTTTATTCACCTTATCGCCGTCTGAGGCAATGCCATATACCAAGTCTTCTTCCAAAAAGCCAAGGACGCGCAGCCGTTTTCCTTTTTTCACCTGGATGCGTCTTACCTGTCCCGTTTCCAAGTCCATGATATTGATCTTTCTGGAGCCGTTGTCTGCAATCCATGCAAAGTAGCGGTTTGATTCGGAAACCGCATAGGCGTCGTCGTTTAAGTCCCCCGCGATTTCTTTCATATCAAGCGTCGATACGTCCGCGCAATACGCCGTCCGGTTAAACAACAGGAAAATACTGCCTTCGGAATTCTCATACAGCAGCTTGCCTAATTCCGCTTTAAGCACCTCATAAGACTTGTCAAACGCGATAAAAAGCTTTTCCTCATTCATATTTGTCAGGTTGTCGTAATGCATAAAGCTAATGCCGACTTTCCCTTCATGGACGCCGCGGTTCATATAGCCGTATACGACGTAATCCGTATCGCCGGCTTCACCGACTTTTAAAATACGGATATTATGCTGTAGATAATTTTCCCGTACATCCGTCCCTTCGCGTCCTCGGAAACTAAACACCTCCGCCAGCCGGTTCGTGTTCAGGTTGTAGCTCCATAAATCCCCTTCCTGTACAAAGCAGGTGACCGTCCCGGCTTCGTTTTGCATATATTCGACTTCTTTGGAGCGGATGCCAAGTTGCAGGTAATTTTCATACAGAAAATCGTTTTCCCCGCTAAAGACCTGGTTCATAATACGTTCAAAATTGAGCAGGTACATCCGTTCCGACGTATAACGTATCCGGTAATGCTCTTCCACGTTATAATACTCTAGTTCCCCGTTTTCGCCGTTTGTAGTGACTACGTAATATAACACAATCGCGTTATAGGAGCTGTTCATTTCTTTTACGGACGGAACCGGCGGCGTCAGCCTGCTACAGTCAAAATCCGCCCAGTTCGCCTGCGTAAGGCTAGAATTGATCGTAACCTTATGAAGCGTGGAATTATCCCCGGTTACATTCGGCTCCCAATACGTAGACAACGCATCCGGGACGTCTGAAAACGTAAGCTCGTTTACTTTTTTTGCAAACTGCACGCTCTCTTGTATATAGCAATCCTGCGCGTCCGCAATCCTAGTATAAAAATAGCAGGTGTCTTCTTCTTGTTTCAGCTTCAGGGTCAAAATATATTCTTTTGCCGGTTCTAACAGGCTCTGTACTGGTATGCTGGACTTTACCTGTTCTTTTTCTTCCTGGAAAAACGGGATGCTGCCGTCTGAAATCAAGCGTTTGCCGTCGATGCTGCGAATCTCATAAGATACTTCGTCTATCTGGTACCCATACGTTTTAATGCGCAGTGGAATTTCCTGGTTGCCCATAACCGGCGTGATCGTATCCCGCATTCCGGTAGCGTTCATCGGGGATGTATATCCATGCAGTTCATTCATCTGCGTATCCTTATAATACAGCGTAATCACCGGAAGAACTGCCTGTCCCATTTCCGTCGTCAGGTCTATTTGGTTCTGCTGCATAAAACTGCCGAATATTGCCAGTGATAGAAAAAATACCGCAACTAACGTTGCTGCTTTGAGTAACCCTTTTTTCATCGCTTCTTATCCCTTTCGTAAACACACGTTAAGACTGCCAGCCCTGCCCCGCCTTTTGCGGTAAAACCGCAGTTGCCGGCTTGTATATGGCGTTCTGGCAGCCTATTTGCCTGGATATAACCCGCGGGCCGCTTTATTTTGCTACTTTTGCTAGACATATGCCCGCGGGCCGCTTTATTTTGCTACTTTTGCGGGGCATATGCCCGCGGGTATAGGCGCCCGGACGGCGGATTCTGCAACCGCCCGCGGCCTTCTATCTTGAACCCTGTTTTTACCACCAGCGCCTGCAGCGGTTGTGCCGGCAGCGCCTTTCTGTTTTTACCACCAGCGCCTGCAGCGGTTGTGCCGGCAGCGCCTTTTATACATCTCGTTGTAAAGCAATACTTCAATCAGATTCCCCAACCCGTTGTTTGGCGGTGGCGGCGGTGGCCCTGGAGGCCCCGGCGGCCTGCCTGGTGGCGGTGGCCCTGGAGGCCCTGGTGGCCTGCCTGGTGGCGGCGGCGGTGGCCCTGGAGGCCCCGGCGGCCTGCCCGGCCAGCCCCAAGCCTGTTGCTCGAGCGCCGCTTCGCCGATTTCCTGCGCTTCTGCTTCTATTTCTATCTTTATCTCTGGCGGCTGCGTCGCGCTTTGATAAATACGCTCGCAGATTAACTTCAGCATCAAACGGTCCGGATATTCATCAAACATCATGCTGCCTTCGTATTCCATCTTGTCGCACTCTTCTTCCACCAGCTTTTGAATCTGCTTGGCTTCTTGCGGATACAGCTCTTTCATACGCTCCATATCCCGTTCATATTCCATCTCAGTCAGATAGATATTTTGGATTGGATAGCTCATATAAAATGGCATCTTTGGAGCGTTCTGGTATTGCTGCATACGTATAAACTGTTCCTGCTTGTAATCCACGGTTCTGTCTCCTGCATATCGTTAATTTAGTATATGCGGCAGGTAGATTTTGGTACTTCAAAAAACCCGGTTCTATGATTATAACTCAGCAAAAGATGGGTTTCAAGGAAATTTCTAAAATCAATTTTCTTCCATCAAAAAAGCGTTTATTCATTATCTCCTTAAATTAAGAAAATCTTATGATTTTTTTATGATTTTTACCCATTGATTTTTCTTCCTTAAGGATATATTTTATAGTCAGCCCGAATAAAGTTATCAAAAGCCAGAAAGGAGTTTTCAATTATGAAAGCATCGCTTAAAGATATATTCTTCCGCCGCAGGCTGGCGGAAAAAGACACTGGTATGGATTCCGCCGGCAAGAAGCGTGATTTCAGCCGGCAGGTCGCATTTTTTAACCGCTACTCGCTGTTATTCCATGCGCTGCTGTCCTGCCTGTATGTATTAATCATAGAATCATTTTCCCGCAGGTCTTTGCTGGATGCGCTCGCGTTCGCGGGGGGGCATACGTTTGCCTTTTTATTCAATGCCCTGATTATTTTTGCGACGTTAAGCGTTGTTTACTTGTTTCGCCGCCGCGCGCTGATGCGGATCATAATCAGCAGCGTCTGGCTACTGCTTGGCATTATCAACGGATGCGTCTTGTCGCAACGCGTAACGCCTTTTGGCTTTACTGATTTTAAATGTATTTCCGATTTAATGACGATGACGGATACGCAATATTTTTCCAAGTTCCAGGCAATCGGCGTAATCATCCTTTTGAGCATGCTTGCCGTATCGCTGGTGATCCTTTCCATCAAAGGGCCAAAGTTCCAAGGCAAGGCGCATAAACTGCGCGCAGCACTATTATGTGCGGGAATGTGCGTAATTATGTCTACTGCTACCACATTTGCACAAAATTCCAACCGGATGGCTTCTTACTTTTCCAATATTGCGCAGGGATATCTGGACTACGGGTTTGTGTACGGCTTTTCTTCGAGCGTTATGGACCGCGGCATGAACAAACCTAACGATTATTCGCGCGAAACGATCCGCCAGATCGCATCCAATGTCGCGCATGCGAAACAGAAAAAGGCTTCTTTCCATGTCGCTGAATCTGATAATGTCATATCAGATTCTACCGATACCGAGCAGCCAAATATTATATGCATCCTGCTGGAATCGTTTATGGACCCGACGCAGGTCAATTTCCTTAAAATGTCAAAAGACCCGATTCCAAACTTCCGGGCATTAAGCGACAATTATACATCCGGCTACCTAACCGTCCCGGTTGTCGGCGCCGGAACCGCAAATTCTGAATTTGAAGTACTTACCGGTATGAACCTACGTTATTTTGGCACCGGCGAATATCCTTATAAAACGATATTGAAAAAAACAAACTGCGAAAGCATCGCCTCCGATTTGTCTAAGGTCGGCTACGGCACGCACGTTGTCCACAACAACGGCGGCAATTTCTACAGCCGTGCAAATGCTTTTTCACAATTCGGATTCGACACATTTACAAGCAAAGAGTTAATGAATATCCAAGAATACACGCCCCTTGGTTCTTGGCCTACCGACGATATTTTAATTCGTGAGACACAAAAAGCGCTGGACTCTACGCCTGGCCAGTCCGATTTTGTCTATACAATTACCGTACAGGGGCACGGCGCATACCCGACGGAAAAAGTGCTGGAAAATCCGGATATCCAAGTCAGTGGCGCGCAAACAGAAGCACAAAACAACCAGTGGGAGTATTATGTCAATCAGATTCACGAAGTCGACAAATTTATTGGAAACATGGTCGATATGCTTTCACAGAGGGATGAAAAGACGCTCCTTGTTATGTTTGGCGACCATCTGCCTACCATGGGCTTAACGGAAGAAGATTTACAGACAAACGATTTATTTCAGACGCAATACGCTACCTGGAACAACTTTGGCATGAAGCAAAAAGACGCGGACTTAACCGCCTACCAGCTGCTTGCCTATAATATGCAGCAGGCGGGCATTTACGAAGGCACGATTTTTACGTACCATCAGACTTCGGATTATGATGTAAATGACAAAGCGTATCAAAATGGCCTGGAAAATTTGCAGTACGATATCCTCTACGGCAAACGCTACTGTTACAACGGTCTGAACCGTTACCCGGCGTCCGACCTGCAAATGGGCGTTGACGAAACGCACATTTACAATTACCGCTTGAACGAAGACGGCAGCCTATCCATATACGGCGACCACTTCACAAACTGGAGCCGGATTTATGTAAACGACGAGAAAATGTCCACTACGTTTGTTTCCGACCGGCAGCTCATGCTCTCCGCGGAAAATACGGCAAAACTGGAAGACGGGGATATCCTCAAAGTATGCCAGGTTGGCTCCAGTGAAACCATTTTCCGGAGTACGGAAAATGCGATGATGTACCATAAAGCAGATTAAATCGAGTAGGAGGCGGTGATTAGCCGCCGTCCTCTCACACCACCGTGCATAC
>CASUON010000025.1 GCA_949457475.1 uncultured Lachnospiraceae bacterium | reverse complement strand
TATTCACGGTTTGTTGGATAACAGCCTATTATTTCTTATTTTTATGGGATATCTCCACCTCATGAAAAGTAACTGGCAATGTATAAAATAATGGAAAAAGAAAAATAATTTCTTGACGCGTCTTATTATATATGCTAAACTAAATCTATGATATAGCGTGTTACTTGTATAATACGAGGCACTAACTATGCATAAGTATTTTTATGGGATATTTATGTGTGTTAGTGCCTTTTTTGGCTCCAACCCTGCCGACATACATGGATATCCTATATCAAAGCTTATAGCATAACGTATCAGCCAAAATCAAAATGAAGGAGGAGTTTGTGGATGAAAGACAAAATTTTTGGCGTTTTACAGCGCGTCGGTAGATCATTTATGCTTCCGATCGCAATCCTTCCAGTTGCCGGCTTGTTGCTGGGCGTCGGCGGGTCATTTACCAACGAGACGATGTTAAATGCCTACGGGTTAATGGGCATTATGGGGCCGGGTACGGTGCTCCACGCGATTTTGCAGGTTATGAGCGAAGCGGGCAATATCGTATTTACCAACTTGCCGATTATATTTGCGATGGGTGTCGCGATCGGTATGGCAAAGAAAGAAAAAGAAGTAGCCGCGCTTGCCGCAGCGATTTCTTTTTTCATTATGCATGCGTCGATTTCCGCTATGATTACAAATAATGGCGGCCCGGAAAAGATGCTGGCTGGCGCGACGACTTCTGTATGCGGCATTACTTCGCTGCAGATGGGCGTATTCGGCGGTATTTTAGTAGGGCTTGGCGTAGCGGCCCTGCACAATAAGTTTTATAAAATCGAACTTCCGCAGGTATTGTCGTTCTTTGGCGGGACGCGGTTTGTACCGATCGTATGTGCGCTGGCGTATACGGCGGTAGGCATTTTAATGTTTTTTGTATGGCCGGTTATCCAAAGCGGTATTTATGCGGTTGGGGACGTCGTATTAAATTCCGGATACGCAGGTACTTGGGTGTACGGATTTATGGAGCGTTTGTTGATCCCGTTTGGTTTGCACCATGTATTTTACCTTCCGTTTTGGCAGACCGCGCTTGGTGGTACGCTGGAAGTAAGCGGGCAGTTAATTGAAGGGGCGCAGAACATTTTCTTCGCGCAGCTTGCAGACCCGTCCGTAGAGCAGTTCGCAGTATCCGCTACCAGGTTTATGTCAGGCAAGTTCCCGCTGATGATCTTTGGCCTTCCAGGCGCGGCGCTTGCTATGTATCAGACAGCCAAGTCCGAAAAACGCCAGGAAGTCGGCGGCTTGCTCTTATCAGCAGCGTTGACCTCTATGCTCACCGGTATTACAGAGCCGTTGGAATTTACGTTTTTATTCGTAGCGCCGCTGTTATACGGTATCCACTGCGTACTTGCGGGGCTTGCTTACATGCTGATGCATGTGTTTAGTGTAGGCGTAGGCATGACGTTCTCCGGCGGGTTTATCGATATGTTCCTGTTTGGTATTTTACAGGGGAACGCAAAGACCAACTGGATTTGGATCGTAGTCGTAGGCGTCTTTTACTTTATCGCATATTACTTCCTGTTCAGCCTGCTGATTAAAAAGATGGACTTAAAGACGCCTGGGCGCGACGACAGCGAAGAAGTAAAACTATACCGCAGAAGCGACGTAGAAGCCAGAAAGGCTGGTTCAGCCGGCGCGGCGCAAGGCGGCGCGTCTGTAGAAGACGAACTTTCCATACAGATATGCAACGGGCTTGGCGGCAAGAAAAACATTTCCGACGTAGACTGCTGCGCGACAAGGCTGCGGTGTACGGTAAAGAAATCGGAACTGGTAAGCGACGCTATGTTAAAGGCGACCGGCGCGTCTGGCGTTGTACACAAAGGCAATGGCGTACAGGTTATTTACGGCCCGCGTGTTACCGTTATCAAGTCGAACCTGGAAGACTACCTGGAAAAAGCGCCGGATGAAGAATACCATCCGGATGCTGCGGCCAGCCAGCCAGCCCAGGCAGAAGCCAAAGCAAAAACAGGCACGAAAGTTGTAAAGAGCATTACCATTTCCAGCCCGATCACCGGGGTGGCAGCTGATTTATCAACAGCGCCGGATGAAGCGTTTGCTGGAAGGATGATGGGCGACGGTGCAGTGGTAACGCCAGGGGACGGCATTGTCCGTGCTCCGGAAGACGGCGAAGTATGTTTTGTATTTGAGACGAAGCATGCGATCGGGTTCCAGACTGCCACAGGGATTAGCCTGTTGATCCATATGGGGATTGATACGGTAAAATTAAACGGCAAAGGGTTTGAAGTCTGCGTGGAAAACGGGCAGAAAGTGAAAAAAGGCGACGCCATGTTAAAACTGGACCTGAACTATCTGTCCAAGAACGCACCATCCCTTGTATCGCCAGTATTATGTACCGAGCTGGAAGACAACCAGAAGATCCGCCTGTTAAAAGAAGGGCAGGTCAAAGCCGGAGAAGCGCTGTTTGCAGTGGACATTTATGAATAAATATCCTGTCAGCTGCAAGATACCGGCAGCTAGGCGGCAGAAACCGGAATAGATAGGCCGAAAGAGGATCGATATGTACAGAGTATCAAAAGTGTTGAACCATAATACCGTAATAGCAGTTGGCTCAGACGACCATCAGGAATACTTAGTTATGGGCAAAGGGGTAGGCTTTGGAAAAAAAGTCAGCGAATATGTAGAAATTGCAGAGGATGCACTTGTCTATTCGCTGCAGGAGGCTACGGAGCGCGGCAACGCAAAAGAGCTGGTAAAATCCGTGCCGCCGCTGTTTCTAGAAATTGCGGCCCAGCTGCTAAAAGAAGCGGAGGAAGAGTTTGGCCGGGTAGATAAAAGCATCTTGTTTCCGATGGCTGACCATATCGAGTATGCCGTAAAGCGCGTCCAAAACCATGAGCAGATCAGCAACCCGCTGACCGAGGATATCCGCTTGCTGTTTCATGCGGAATATAAAGTGGCGCAGCATATTCAGCCGATCTTAAAGGAGCGCATGGGAATTTCAATCGGCGAGGATGAAGTCGGCTATATCGCGCTGCATATCCATTCCGCGATTGAAGACGACTGCGTATCCGATGCCATGCAGATGGCGCGTGCTGTCAGGGAGTGCATTTCTTTGATTGAAAAGGAAACCGGGACGCCAATCAGCGTACTTTCACTGTCGTACAACCGGCTAATGAACCATATCCGGTATATGATCGCAAGGGCGCTGCGGCAGGAGCATTTAAAAGTCAATATGAATGATTATATGGGTGTGAAGTTTCCGAAAGCATTCCAGATTGCGCAGACGGTATGCCAGCAGATCGAAGAAAACATGAAATGTAAGATCAACGACATAGAAGTCGGGTATCTGGCGATGCATATCGAGAGGGTTGCGGATGATGAGCAGGGTACTTCTGAATAAAAAGTTGAGAAATACATTTCGATAAAACATTCGGATAATTAATGTAAATAAAAATAATTGTCATTAAATATATAAATATTATAAATGAATAAGAAAAACTGCGGATTTCAGATGGATTTCCGCAGTTTTTTTGTAATATTATGAAAATTATCAAAAAAAATACAACTTAAGCGCTTCATATGTGGTATACTGTGTATACTAATCATAAAACGTCTGTATGGATATAAGAATAAAGGGATGCACAAAAAATGGCGGAGTGAAGGAGGACATTATGGGCAATCGATTAGTATGGCAGGATCGGTATAATATAGGTGTAGACTTTATAGACAAAGAACATAAAAAACTGTTCAGCATTATGAACCGTCTGCTTTCTTTTATAGATCAGGAAGATAAAAGCCAGTGGGTATGCCAAGAAGGCGTAAAATATTTTAAAGGCCACGCCTTGAAGCATTTTTCAGAAGAAGAGGCGTATATGGCGTCTATTGACTACATAGGGTATGAAACCCACAGGCGCCTGCACGACAATTTCCGGCGCAAGACGCTTCCTGCGCTGGAGGAAGAGTTGCGGCTGACCGAATATTCCAAAGAATCTGTCAGCCATTTTTTAGGCGTGTGCGCCGGCTGGCTGATCGGGCATACATTAACGGAAGACCGGGCGATGACCGGGCAGGGGCAGAGCAAATGGTCCGGGCTATTGCCAGATGAAGAGCAGATGGCGATGAAGCATACGATACTGTCGCTTTTATCCGATATGTTCCAGTTAAATGCGCGGGTAATCAGCGAGTGCTACGGCGGGGAAAGGTTTGGCAACGGGATTTATTACCGGCTTGTATACGGCGCGGGCAAAGAAGAAAAATGGGAAGTCCTGTTATCTTTTGAGGAACGTGTCATTATCAATACCATTGGAAAGATCATGGGCGGCAAATCTTCAAAAGTAAACGTGATGATTGTAAACGCGACTAGGTACGCGGCCCGGCAGTTCGTAGACCGTATCCGGAATCTTTTTCCGTCTACAGAAGAATATGAGATACAGGAGGAAAACCTGCTAAGCTATGAACAGCTGCAAAAAGTATTTGCCAGGCAGCAGCCGCAGTTTAGCCTGCTGTTTGATACCGGGGAAGGCTATTTTGCATACAGCGCGTTCGCGCCGCATCTGATTAAGGACAAAACGGCGGTGAAGATCGATACGGCAAACGCTATGACGGAAATCAAAAAATATATAGGCAATAATGAACCAACGAACCGGAAAAAAGTGCTCGTTGTAGACGATTCCAGCGTTATGCGCCAGGCGATGAAAGACTTGCTTCAAAATGAATACCAGGTTTCAGACGCGGAATCCGGGCTGGCTGCAATCCGGTGCATTACGCTTGATAAGCCGGACCTTATATTGCTCGATTACGAAATGCCGGTATGCGACGGCAAGCAGGTATTGCAGATGATTCGGGCGGAAAAAGAGTTCGCAGACCTTCCGGTTATTTTCCTGACAGGAAGGGGCGATCTGGAGACTGTGCGCGCGGTTATGTCGTTAAAGCCGGCTGGCTATCTGCTCAAAAATTTAAGGCCGGATGATATTAAAAAGACGATCTATGACTTTTTCGCAGGCCGTAAGTAGCCTTCGGCGCGAAGTTTTGGCCATAAGTTGCAACGAAATAAGCGGCAATTTATGTGTAATAGAAAAAAACGCTTGGAAAATATGCGCAGATAGGTTATAATTGTCCTGGTAAAAAAGGATACTGTTTACAAATTTTTGAAAATGCTTTCCAGTCAGATCGGAAGGAAAACAGAATTTTCAGAAGTTTTGGGGGCAGAAGAAAAAGGATGGGATACAATTATGGCATTATTAGATGAATGGAAAAAAATTGCGTACAATGAGAAGGCAGATAAAGATGAGCTTCAAAATTTCTGGCAGCGGTATTTTCTGCTGGAAAAAGGGATCTATGAAAAGCTGCTGCTGAATCCGGACGAAGAAGTCAAAGGTACGGTCAAGGAACTGGCGGAAAAATACAACGTCAGTATTTTGGACATGACCGGTTTTTTGGATGGCATCGACGAAAGCCTCAAAGAGCCGAACCCGATCGAAACGATGGAAGAAGACACTGTTGTTTCCCTCGCGTTTGACAAAGAGAAATTATATAAAAATATGGTCGACGCAAAGGCAGACTGGCTGTACAACCTGCCGATGTGGAACGATATCTTTGACCATGCGACAAAAAAAGCGTTGTATTTGGAACAGAAGAAGTCCGGGACGGTCATTGTCGGTAAAAAAATTGGGCGCAACGACCCATGTCCATGCGGCAGCGGCAAAAAGTATAAATTTTGCTGTATGAATAAAAAATAAAGGCATGTTGTCCGCGGGTACAAGCGCTTTGTAATGTTTCCATAACGTTTCGATATAGATCAAAGGCGAACGCAGGTTTTGATTTGATCTATATCGAAATACGCAAGGAATGTAACGAATAGCAGGATTCTCCGGTTGTTTGCAGATGTAGCTACTGGGGAATCTTTCTTTTTCTCCAAATTTGTGCGTGCGCGTATTTTTTGCCAGATTTTGCGGAGCCATATATACATTTTTTAATACAAAATCATTCATCAGGTAATGTCTAACCAAGAAAAGGGGGAAACGTATGAAATTTCAAATGGTGCACGAGAACTACAATGTCTATGACCTGGAAAAATCGCTGAAATTTTATGAAACAGCGCTGGGCTTGACAGAAACGCGCAGAAAAGAAGCCGCGGACGGTTCCTATATCATTGTCTACGTCGGCGATGGGCAGTCAGATTTTGAACTGGAACTGACCTGGATGCGGGATATGGACCGCCCTTACAACCTGGGCGATTGCGAATTCCACCTGGCTTTTCGGGCGGATGATTATGAAGCGGCGCATAAATTACATGAAGAGATGGGCTGTATCTGCTATGAAAACCCGAAAATGGGAATTTACTTTATCTCAGACCCGGACGGCTACTGGCTGGAAATCGTCCCGGGGCATGAAGCAGCAGAAAAAAAGGTATAAAAAAGCAACGTAGTCGCAAATTTAGGAGGAGTGAAAAATGAACGTACGGAAACAAAAAAACAAATCTGCGCCAAACCGGAAAAGGATTACTGATGAAATCATGAAACAGATAGGCCGTAGCGTCCTGTTTGTATTTATTGTGGTAGCGATTGTATCTATTCTGATGGTACGCAGGGAGATTGCTACGTCAAAGGAGACGGAACTGACGCTGGAATCCCTGGCGGCGGCAAACCAGGCGGCCCGGTTTTTTGAAAAATACATAAAAGCTTCGCAGCAGCTTGCGGTAGACCCGGATATCCAGCGGATTTTGCTGGAGACGGAAAGCGGCGACGACATCCGCAAAACCGAAGGGATTGACGAGACGATCGAGTACCTTGCCAATACCGTAAGTACGGATTCGGAAAATGTGCTCTCGATCTGGATTGCGGATATTGACGCCAGCGTGCTTACGCAGTCCGACGGTTTTACGACAGCCGAAGGATGGGACGTTACCAGCCGCGAATGGTACCCTTGCGTGGAAACAGGCGAGACGGTATTGACAGAGCCTTTTGAAGATTCCAGTACTGGGGAGCTGATTATTAGTGCGGTATCGCCGGTCTTTGACGACGGCGGCAAAGCGATCGGCGCTGCCGGCGTAGATATTTTGCTTTCCCATGTCAGCGACGTGATGAGCGGGTATAAAATTGGAAAGAACGGGTATGTCCTGCTGCTGTCGTCGGATGGCACGATTATTTACCATCCGCAGGCGGACAAGCTGCGGCAGAATATTTCTGAAATGGACGTATCGAAAAGCCTTTTGGATGCGTTCCACGCGGGCCACGAGCAGTTTTTTAAATATAAAGCGGACGGAACGACAAAATACGGGGTTGTGCAGCCGGCGGGCGATTCTAGCTATATGGTTATCAGCAACTTGCCTGTTTCGGAAGTTTATCTGCATCTGCTTTTCGTCTGTGCAACTTTTGCCGCGATTTTTATCCTCGGGCTTGTAATGATCATAGTAACTATTAAAAGAAGCGCGGCCAGCATTACCAAACCAATCCTGGAATTAAACCATACAGCGCAGCAGCTGGCGGCCGGGGATTTGGACGTGCATCTTGCAATTACTGCGGACGATGAGATTGGGGAACTTGGAGATTCGTTCGGAGAGACGGTTCGGCGCTTAAAAGAATACATTGTGTATATTGATGAAACGGCAGATGTATTGGGAAAGATGTCGGACGGCAAGCTGAACATCGAGTTAAAAAACGAATATGTAGGCGAATTTCAAAAGTTAAAAGTTGCGCTGCTTGATATCGCGGCGTCTATGAACGAAGTAATGGAAACCATCCGTGACAGCGCGGAGCAAGTGTCCGCTGGCGCCTCGGAGCTGGCGAACGCGTCGCAGGTACTAGCGGAAGGCGCGGAGACGCATGCGGCGGCCATTGAACAGCTTGCGTCCACGACGACAGAAGTGACCGAGCAGGTGCAAGAGAGCCGCAAATCC
Organism: uncultured Lachnospiraceae bacterium; assembly: GCA_949457475.1. GTDB lineage: Bacteria > Bacillota > Clostridia > Lachnospirales > Lachnospiraceae > Eubacterium_J. Next base: position 11,851 of record CASUON010000025.1, on the reverse strand, counting down.
GCTGAGCTTTCCGCAGAAGCAACGGCAAACGTTACTAGGATGATTACAGAAAACCAGGAAAAGATGGAGCGGATGGTAGAAGCTATGGGCACGATCCATGAGACTTCCCAACAAGTCGTAGGGATTATCCAAACGATTGAGGAAATTGCAGACCAGACAAACCTGCTGTCTTTGAACGCCTCGATCGAAGCGGCGCGCGCAGGGGAGGCCGGAAGGGGCTTTGCCGTAGTTGCGGACGAGATTGGCAAGCTGGCGCTGGAGAGCTCCAAGGCGGCTAATATGACAAGGGACTTGATCAGCGTTTCCATGGAAGAGATCAGCAAGGGCAACAGCATTGCGAACGGCGTTATGCAGTCTTTGGAAGAATCTGTAAATGCCGTAGACCAGGTGAATAAAATGATTAAAAAGACGGCCGAAGACGCCGTAATACAGGCCGGGAGCGTTGAACAGATACGTAGGGGGATTGACGAGATTGCCCAGGGCGTACAGGACAATTCAGCAGCGGCGCAGCAGACGTCGGCAACGTCCGAAGAACTTGCAGCGCAGGCGGTGACTTTAAATGAGATGATGAAAAAATTTGAGCTGAGTGAGAAATAACCCTTTACATTTTGCAAAAACAGCGTTACAATAGCAGAAACACTTAACCATAAGTGTCTGCCAAAAGAAGGCAATACTTGTAATATGTGAAATATGTAAAATGCGTTGAAGAGAAGAGTACGGTAGCGGATACTACAGAGACAAATGCGCAGGCTGAGAGCATTTGATTGGAAACTGCCGGAAAACCACCTCTGAGCGGCCCTAACTAGGCCCGGTCATTCCGTTATCATGCAAAATAAGCCCGTACGGGAGTACGGGGAATCAGGGTGGAACCGCGGTTGATCGTCCCTGGCGTCGGAGAAGAATCCGGCGTCAGGGGCTTTTTTGTGCTCCACTGCAAATGTGCAGATGTAATAACGTAAACATTGCAGCGCGGCTTCAATATGTCGGATGTAGTTGCGTAAGCGCGAAATGTCGGCTGTAGTTATGTAAACGCAGTACGGTAGCTGTAGTTATGTAACAAAAATAAAGAAAAGGAAAGAGAGGATACTAGAATGAAAAAAATCAAACAATTTTGGGCAGAATTAGATGAAATGACAACCATATCAAAACGGGAGCTGTTTTTGGGCATCACTGCCTGCGCGCTCGCGGGGATTGTATTCGGCGTGTTTTTCGGCCCGAAAAAGCGTGTGATGATCGCCAGCAATAATGGAAACGGCTGCGCCTGCGGCGACTCGGAGGAAAAAGAAGAGGAAAGCAGCAAATAAATCCTAGGATTAAAAAACAGGAGAACCAAAAACATGCACATTACATTAAAAGACGGCTCTGTAAAAGAGTATGAGCAGAAAAAAACGGTATATGAAATAGCAAAAGATATTAGCGAAGGTCTGGCGCGTATAGCCTGCGCCGGCGAGGTCAACGGTGAAATTGTAGACTTGCGTACGGAAATTACAAAGGACTGTACGTTAAATATTATAACTGCAAACGACCCGCAAGGGCTGAAAGTGATCCGCCATACGGCGTCCCATGTTATGGCGGAGGCGGTAAAACGGCTGTTCCCGGAAGCAAAGGTTGCAATCGGGCCGGCCATCGAAGACGGTTTTTATTATGATTTTGACAACCAGCCGTTTTCGAGGGAAGACCTAGACCGTATCGAAGCGGAAATGAAAAAAATTATAAAAGCGGGGCATGAGATTACCCGTTTTACCCTGCCCAAGGCAGAGGCTATCCAGTTTATGAAAGATCGGGAAGAGCCGTATAAAGTAGAGCTGATCGAAGACCTGCCGCAAGGGGCGCAAATCTCATTTTATGACCAGGGAGGGTTTATCGATTTGTGCGCCGGGCCGCACCTGATGTCTGTAAAAGGGATCAAGTCGTTTAAATTGATCTCGTCTTCGATGGCCTACTGGCGTGGGGACGAGCACAAAGCGCAGCTGCAGCGCATCTATGCGACCGCGTTTCAGAAAAAAGAAGATTTAAACGCCTATCTGGAACACTTAGAAGATATCAAAAAACGCGACCACAATAAATTGGGGCGTGAAATGGAGCTGTTTACAACCGTAGACGTCATCGGGCAGGGGCTGCCGCTGTTTACGCCAAAAGGGACAAAGATGATTCTAAAGCTGCAGCGCTGGATCGAAGATTTGGAAGACAAAGAATGGGGCTATGTGCGTACCCGTACGCCGTTAATGGCAAAAAGCGACCTGTATAAAATATCTGGGCACTGGGACCATTACAAAGACGGGATGTTCGTACTGGGAGATGAAGAGGCAGACAAAGAAGTATTTGCGTTGCGCCCAATGACCTGCCCGTTCCAGTATTACGTATATAAAAATACACAAAAATCCTACCGGGACCTTCCATACCGGATGAGCGAGACTTCTACGCTGTTTCGCGCGGAAGAATCCGGCGAAATGCACGGGCTGACGCGCGTGCGCCAGTTCACCATTACCGAGGGGCATCTGATCATCCGCCCGGACCAGAAAGAAGCGGAGTTAAAATCCTGCCTGGAGCTGGCATATTATATACTGTCCACACTTGGGCTGCAAGAAGATGTCACATACCGCCTGTCCAAATGGGACCCGAACAACCGTGCAAAATACCTGGGCGACGAAGCGTATTGGGAATCTGCGCAGGATGCTTTGCGCCAGGTTTTGATGGAAAAGAACCTTCCATTTGTAGAAGCTGACGGAGAAGCTGCATTTTATGGGCCAAAAATCGATATCCAGGCCAAAAATGTATATGGGAAAGAAGACACGATGGTTACGATCCAGCTGGACTGCGCGATTGCGGAAAACTTCGACCTATATTATATCGATGAAAAAGGGGAAAAAATCCGCCCGTATGTTATCCACCGCACTTCCATGGGCTGCTATGAACGCACGCTCGCGTGGCTGATCGAAAAATACGCTGGCAAGTTCCCGACCTGGCTCTGTCCGGAACAGGTGCGCGTACTGCCGATTTCCGATAAATATACCGATTACGCACAGCAGGTTGCGGACGAACTGAAGAAAAACGGCGTCGATGTGACCGTAGACAGCCGCTCTGAAAAGATCGGCTTTAAGATACGCGCGGCAAGGCTGGACAAGCTGCCGTATATGCTTGTTGTCGGGCAGCAGGAAGAAGCCGACCATACCGTATCCGTGCGCAGCCGGTTTGCCGGAAATGAGGGCGTGTGCACAGTAGACGCATTTATCGGCCAGATTTGCGAAGAAATCCGTACAAAGGAAATCCGCATGGAGCTGCCGGAGGACGAAAAAAAGAAATAACGTTGTATACCAGGACGGGAGAATTTTCCAGTCCTGGTATATTTTTTTTCACGAATAACACATTCGCCTGTGCAGATACTATGGATGCATCATAATCTAAATATAGAAAAGGAGAAAAATTATGCCGAGATTAGATTGCAGTGTAGTTACCTGTAAATATAACCAAGACCATGGCTGTGTCCGGGACAATATCCGCGTAGGCGGGGCGGCGGCGAGCAACCCGCACGAGACCTGCTGCGACAGCTTTGAAGAAAGGCGTGGGGATTCTTATACGAACAGCTTTAGCGAGCCGTCTTTGTGCGTAGATATCGAATGCAAAGCAAAAAATTGTGTGCACAACGACGACTGCCGCTGCCATGCCGACCGGATAGACGTAGACGGTTCCAATGCATGCAAATGCGAACAGACCGGATGCGGGACATTCCGCATGAAATAACTGTATGCAGCCATTGCGCGCCCAAACGTGCTTGCGCGCAATAGCCGAATGCATCCATGTAAACGAAAACGGGCCAGACGTCCGAGTCCATTGCGCGCCCCTAAGCGTACTTGTCCGGATATGTGCAAAAAAGGCAAGATGTTGCAGCTGCAAAGTGAAAGAAAGCACTTGTTTTTTTTGCCCGGGAAGTTTAAAATAGAAGCTACAGAACAAAGGGGGATTATGCAAATGAGAAAAAAATCGCATATTGCATTGGCAAAGTATCTGGTCCGGGAATCAAGGGATAAAGAGTTGAATAAACACAAATATTCCTTTTATCTTGGAAGCGTGCTGCCGGATATCAAACCGTCGTTTATCTACAAAAGGCATGAGATTACAGAGACGTTTCCGCAGCTGCAAGAGCGGATTAAACGCCTGTCCCGTACCGATCCGCAGACGGATAAGACGGCGAAGTATTACCGGAATCTAGGCGAGGTATCCCATTATCTGGCAGATTATTTTACGTTTCCGCACAATCAAAAATTTTCCGGAGGCTTTCGTGAACACTGCTCATATGAAGAGGAGCTAAAGAAAAAACTGCGCCAGCATATCGTGAGCGGCAAAGCGGCAAGCCAAAAGAAAAAATATATTGATTTCTCCGCCCCAGATGCATTGTTCGACTTTGTGAAGAAATCACATCAGGATTATATTTTGCACAATAATTCTGTAGAAGAGGATATCAACCATATTATACCGATCAACAGCCAGGTTCTCAAAAGTATTACAAATTTCAGAAAGCAGATGTAGTTTTTGTCTGTCGAATGTTGTCGATGTGAAATAATTGACAATTTTTGTAGAATGATAGTACAATAGGGGTACAAAATAAGACGCTGTTTATCAGCGCGAACAAAAGTGGTGATAATATGGATCGAGAAAGTACGTTACAAGTGGAAATCGAACGCTTAAGAAAGAAACTGGATCAAGCGGCGGCCCGTGACCTTGGGTCAGAAGAATGTTTCCAGCTCAGCCTAAAGCTGGACGCCCTGTTGGAACAGTACTATAATGAACTGGGATAAACGGCGCAGTATATAGGCAAAGAACTTGTAATTAAGAGGAAACACCAAGGCAACGGCAAGGAATCAAAACAAAACTTTATATGGAAAAGCAACAAAAAGAAATGACCAAGAAGCAGCAAAAAAACAACAAACAGAAATAGCAAAAAAAACAGAAAAAAACAAAAAAATGCTGTAAAAAACCTGACAAGGCCGGCCTTGAAAAAAGGTTCCGTAACAAGTAGGAAAAACAAAGAAAAAGCAATAAAAAAGCGGGCGCCGCAAGTCGCCCGCTTTTTTATGTCCAGATTTTTTTTATGAATATTTGCGGCAATTCGGGCGGTTTTAAACCAAGTGCGAATAGTTGGCGTGAAAATGACTTGTCAAACAGCCGGAAAAGGGGTATATTATTACTAGATGTGGAGGAAAGTGGTTGAAAATGGCTCAAAGTGGTGGATATCATTATGGAACGTGTGGATGTGTTTTTATTTGCGCGTGTCCTAGGCAGTCAGTCCCTGCATGAAACGGTAGCTTCGTTTTCAATTGTAGAGGGTATTTGCGATGTTTATGGGTGAATACAGTCATACAATCGATGCAAAAGGCAGGCTGATCGTCCCGGCGAAGTTCCGGGAGAAGCTTGGGGACGAGTTCGTCGTCACCAAGGGGCTGGACGGCTGTTTATTTGTTTATCCGTTAGAGGAATGGGCAAATATCGAACAAGCTTTCCGTAAAGTACCATTGACAAATAAAAAAGCAAGGGATTTTGTACGTTTTTTCTTCGCCGGAGCGGCGAGCTGCGAAGTGGACAAACAAGGGCGCATTCTGCTGCCGGCTTCTTTAAGGGCCTATGCGGGCCTGAACAAGGAGATTGTATCCGCTGGGGTCTTAAACCGGGTGGAAATCTGGGATAAAGAAAAGTGGGAACGATGCAGCGCTATTGACGACTTGGATGAGATCGCAGACTATATGGCTGAATTGGGCGTTTGTATTTGACCTTTCAAAGTGTAAGGAGATTTCATGGAATTTCATCATATTTCAGTCCTTTTGCAGGAAACCGTAGACAATCTGAATATCCGCCCGGATGGAACCTATGTGGATGGAACGCTTGGGGGCGGCGGACATGCTTATGAAATACTAAAGCGCCTGTCGCAAAACGGGCGGCTGGTCGGCATCGACCAGGACGAAGACGCTATCCGCGCCGCGGGCGAGCGCCTGGCAGAGTTTCAAGGCCGCGTTACACTCGTGCACGGCAATTTCGGGGATATGCGTATGCACTTAAAAAAACTGGATATCGAAAAGGTGGACGGGATTATTTTGGATTTGGGCGTGTCCTCATACCAGCTGGATACCCCGCAACGGGGGTTTTCCTACCGCGACGCGTATGCGCCGTTAGACATGCGTATGGACAGCCGCCAGCAGCTGACGGCAAAAGACCTTATAAACGAATCCAGTGAAACGGAGCTGTTCCATATCATCCGTGATTTTGGGGAAGAAAAATTTGCAAAAAACATAGCGAAACATATCGTAAAAGCACGGCAGGAAAAAGAAATTTCCACAACAGGGGATTTGTGTGATATTATTCGTGCCGCAATCCCAATGAAAGTACAAAAAAAAGGCGGGCATCCCGCAAAACGGACATTTCAAGCAATCCGTATCGCATTAAACCATGAACTGGAAGTACTGCAAGACAGCCTGGAGGACATGGTCGATTTGTTGACGGACGGGGGGAGGCTGTGTGTGATTACCTTCCACTCCCTAGAAGACCGTATTGTGAAAACAATTTTTAAAAACAGCGAACATCCATGCGTCTGCCCGCCGGGGTTTCCGGTGTGCGTATGCGGCAGGGTTTCGAAAGGGAAAGCCGTCCGGGGGCCGGTTGTACCGACAGAAGAAGAAATCATAGATAATAAGCGTTCAAAAAGTGCAAAACTAAGAGTTTTTGAACGGAAGGAGCAGTTGTATGAGCAGGCAGAAAGAGAGAACACGATATGAAGTCCATACGTATGAAGATGGCAATACCGTCCGCCATTTAGAGGCGGTACCGGATTTCCACGAAGAACGCAGAAAGAGGAAAGAAGAACGCCGGATTTCAGAAGATAAACGCAGGCGCCGCCGCGCGGCGCGCAGAAACCGGGAACGGGCGCTGAAAATGAGCGCCGGCTACGTCACCTTTTTATCCGGCTGTGTCTTCGCAGTGGCTCTTATTTCAGCAGCCTATATTTATTTACAGTCCGATGTAACGATCCGGCAAAAGTCGATTGCCTCTTTGGAAAGCGAGGTTTCCAGCTTGAAGATCGAAAACGATATGACTTATAAACGGATTACAACAGCTATCAATTTAGATGAGATCAAAAAAAAGGCGAAGAGGCTGGGCATGAAATATCCGACCAAAAAGCAGATCATTTATTACACCATTGATAATTCGGATTTTATGACCCAGTATTCGGAGTAGATTTGCGGCAGGTGGGATATGGCGACAAAGAGGAGAAGAAGAAGGAAACGCAGGTGGCTTAGGATCAGCCGCAGGATGCACCTGAAGATGTTTGTGATTTTTTTTGCGATCATAGCCGGGCTAGCGATCGTAACCGGACGTTTAATCTATATTGAACATACGGCGGGCGAGAAATACCAGCGGATCGTACTTGCGCAGCAGGTATACGACAGTGTTACGATCCCGTACCGCAGGGGGGATATTACCGATTGTAAAGGCAGCGTGCTGGCGACGAGCATAGATGTGTACAACGTTATTTTGGACGCTTCTGTGCTGACGTCCCAAAAAGACTACTTGGAACCTACGATGCGTGCGCTGCTGTCCATTTTCCCACAGCTGGATGAAACCGAAGTACGTACGTTTATAAAAGAAAATCCGCAGAGCCGCTACCGGGTGCTCGCCAAACATGTCTCTTACGAAGATATGCAAAAGTTCTCCAAACTAGAACATGCCAAAAAGTCAAAGGTAAACGGCGTCTGGTTTGAGAAAGAATATGTCCGCAGCTATCCATATAAAACGCTTGCAAGCTCGGTCATCGGGTTTACGACGTCAGGAGACGTCGGGATGGCGGGACTGGAAAATTATTACAGCGATGTATTAAACGGCACAAACGGCAGGCAGTATGGCTATTTAAAGTCCGACAATTCTGTCAAAAAAGAAGTCAAAGACGCCGTGAACGGGCATACGGTCGTAACGACGCTGGATATGAACATCCAGTCTGTCGTAGAGGAAAAGATCGAGGAATTTAACAAAGCGTACACAAACGAAGCGTGGCCGGGGCGTGGGGCGGAAAGCATTGGCGTAATTATAGAAAACCCGAATACCGGGGAGATACTGGCGATGGCGAATTTTCCGAATTTCGACCTTTCTGACCCGCGTTCGTTGGAAAACGTTTATACCGAAGAAGAGATCGAGGAAATGAGCGAAGAAGAGCAGACGCAAAAGCTGCAAGAGCTGTGGCGGAATTTCTGCATCAGCGATACGTACGAGCCGGGCTCGACGCAAAAGCCGCTGACGGTAGCGGCGGGTCTGGATACCGGGACGCTAAGCGGCAGGGAATACTTTGACTGCAACGGTTATGAAAAGGTAGGCGATAAACGGATTTCGTGCGTGGCGATCTACGGGCACGGCCCGGAAAGCGTGCAGGGCGCGCTGATGGATTCGTGCAACGACGCGCTCATGCAGATGGTGCGCCGGATCGGAAAAGAGAATTTTTGCAATTACCAGAGCATTTTTGGTATGGGGCTGCGTACTAATATTGACCTACCAGGGGAGGCACGCACGGACAGCCTGGTGCGTACGGTAGAAAATACAACGCCGGTAGACCTTGCGACCGAATCTTTCGGGCAGAATTATAACTGTACGATGATACAGATGATTTGTGCGTTTAGTTCTGTAATCAATGGCGGGAACTATTACCAGCCGCACGTCGTATCCCGGATAACGGATGAAAACGGCAATACGGTAGAAGAAATCAAACCGAAGCTGCTAAAACAGACGGTTTCCAAAGCGACCAGCGACAAGATCAAAGAATACCTTTATGCGACTGTATCGGAAGGGACGGCCAACGTAGCCAAAGTTCCAGGGTATTCGATGGGTGGCAAGACCGGGACAGCGGAAAAACAACCGCGTGAAGACGGCAATTACCTGGTGTCCTTTATCGGATATTTACCGCAGGACCATCCAGAATTGGTGATCTATGCGGTAATCGATACGCCGAACCAAAGTACGAAGGGCCAAAGGCAGGCGCACAGTACCTTCGCGCAGAATCTGGCGAGGGAGATACTCGAAGAAATCCTCCCGTATATGAATATTTATAAAGATGAAAAGATTGGCAAAGACGCGTTAAAGAAAAAAGACACAAATATGTACACTTCGATTGAAGGCTATGAGGCAAAAGCAAGATTGGGTGAAGCGGTAGTTTACCAATAAATGCCGCAGAAAGATACATAACCTCATAATTGCAGAATAAGCTATAATAACTGCTATTATGAGGTTTGTTTTATGAATGGCACAAAAACGGGCAACCGTAAAAAGATCGTCGTAGTCTTTCTGGCAGTTTTACTTGGAATGGTGATTTTAATCTGTCGTTTATGTTATCTAATGGTGTTCCGGTCGGAATACTATGGGGGAAAAGCGCAACGGTTGCATGAACGGGAGCGGGATATCAAAGCGGCGCGGGGGAAGATATTGGACAGGAACGGAAATGTGCTCGCATCCAACCGCAGCGTGTGTACGATCTCTGTAATCCACAGCCAGATAAAAGACGCGGAAAAAGTCATCCGCGTACTTTCCAAAGAATTGGAACTGGAAGAAGAGACTGTGCGTAAACGGGTGGAAAAGTACAGTGCGATTGAACGAATCCGTTCCAATGTGCCCAAAGAAACCGGGGATAAGATTCGTGAATATAAGCTGGCCGGCGTAAAGGTCGATGAAGACTACAAGCGCTATTACCCATATGACAGCTTGGCGTCGAAAGTACTCGGGTTTACCGGCGGCGACAACCAGGGGATTATCGGGCTGGAAGTCGTGTATGATGAAAAGCTAAAAGGCACAAACGGCAAGATATTGACGCTGACAGACGCAAAAGGCGTAGAGATTGAAGACGCCGGGGAAAGCAGGCTAAATCCAATCGACGGCAATAACTTGCGCATTAGCCTGGACTATAATATCCAGATGTATGCGCAGCAGGCGGCGGAAAAAGCGATGCAGGCAAAAGAAGCGGACAGCGTTAGCGTGCTTATTATGAAACCGTCCAATGGGGAGATATTAGCGATGGTCAACCTGCCGGAATTTCATCTGAATGAGCCGTATACGCTGCCGGAAGGGACGGAATATAAGAACGAGGAAGAACGGCAGAACCTGCTCAACCAGATGTGGCGCAACGGGTGTATCAACGATACCTACGAACCCGGCTCGACATTCAAAGTCATTACCGCTTCGGCGGCGCTGGAGTCCGGCGTGGCGTCCTTGCAGGACAATTTTTACTGCCCGGGCTATAAGATTGTAGAAGACCGCAGGATACGTTGCGCTAGAACAAGCGGCCACGGCGCGGAAAATTTTACGCAGGGGCTGGAAAATTCCTGCAACCCGGTGTTTATCGAATTGGGCATGCGGCTTGGCGTAGACCAGTTTTATAAATATTTTAAACAGTTCGGCCTGCTTGCGCGTACCGGGATCGACCTGCCTGGCGAAGCGCGCACGATTATGCATGAAAAAAAGAACGTCGGCCAGGTGGAGCTTGCAACGATTTCATTCGGGCAGTCGTTCCAGATTACGCCGGTGCAGCTGGCGACTACGATATCCTCCCTCATAAACGGCGGAAAACGCGTGACGCCGCACTTTGGCGTACAAGTCGAAGACCAGGAGGGCGGCGTTGTGGAAGTGTTTGATTTTGAACCGACGGCGCAGATTATAAGCGAGCAGACTTCTGAAACAATGCGCGGGCTGCTGGAAAAGGTCGTATCCGAAGGCGGCGGCAGCAAGGCATATATCGAAGGCTACCAGATTGGAGGCAAGACCGCTACCTCGCAGACGCTGCCGCGTAGCGCCCACCGCTACATATCTTCCTTTATGTGTTTTGCTCCTGCGCCAGACCCTCAGGTGTTGTGCCTTGTGATTATCAACAACCCGCAGGGGGTCTATTATGGAGGGACGATTGCGGCGCCGGTGGCAAAAGAATTATTTTTAAATATCCTACCGTACCTTGGGATTGAACGGGCGCCGGTAGCAGAGGAAAAGGAAAAAGAAGAAGCGGCCTAATCCGCAGACAAAGCTTGCAACCTGTACAAAAATCCGATATACTAATTCCTTAGGACGAAGCCCGTATTGCGGGCGGCGCTTAAGAGCAAAGTATGAATGGAACAAATGAAGGAGGGATAAAGGAAATGACACAGCAGTTGATCGATTTCCGCTATATATTTGCTGTAATCCTTGCGTTTGCCATTACAGCGGTTTTGGGCCCGCTGATAATTCCGGTCCTGCGCAGACTAAAGGTAGGGAACACAGAGCGCGAAGAACTGAAATCCCATCAGAAAAAGACGGGCACGCCGACCATGGGCGGGCTGATGATCTTACTGGCGATTATTATTACATCTTTGTTTTTTATTTCTTCTTATCCAAAGATTGTGCCGATATTATTTGTGACCGTAGGATTTGGGGTAATCGGCTTTTTCGACGATTATCTAAAAGTCGTGTTAAAGCGTTCGGACGGCTTATTTGCTTGGCAGAAGATGATACTGGAAATTGTCGTGACAGGCGTATTTGCAGTCTACCTTGTAAAATTTTCAGAAATCCCGTTGACGATGCTGATCCCGTTTTCGAACGGCAAGTATGCGGACTTTGGGTTTTTGGCGGTCCCGATCTTATTTTTAGCGGTGATTGGCACGGTCAACGGCGTCAATTTTACCGACGGGCTGGACGGGTTGGCCTCCAGCGTAACCGTGCTCGTGGCGACGTTTTTTACGGTCGTAGCGATTGGCACAGACAGCGGCATTGCGCCGATCACATGCGCCGTAGTAGGCGCGCTGCTTGGATTTTTGCTGTTTAACGTATACCCGGCTAGTGTGTTTATGGGGGATACCGGTTC
>CASUON010000024.1 GCA_949457475.1 uncultured Lachnospiraceae bacterium | reverse complement strand
GCTGCCGCCTGCACTTCCACTGCCGCCTGTGTTTCCACTGCTGCCGCCTGCACTTCCAGCATTGCCAGTTCCACTGCCTTGCTGCACCGGTTCTTTTCCAAGGCTTACCGTAATCGTTACGCTGCTGCCTTTTACCGCTTTGGAACCGGATTCCACGCTCTGGCTGATCACGAGCCCTTCCGATACCTGGGAGCTGTACGCGGTTGCCACAACGGCTTGCAGCCCCGCCTTTTGCAATTTCTTCTGCGCGTCTGCCTGCGCAATATACATTAACTCTGGCACCTGTACCATTTCCGGCCCTTTGCTGATGACTAGGCGGATCGGCTCATTTGTACGCACGCTGCTGCCAGCCTGCGGAGACTGCCGGATGATTTTTCCTTTTTCAACCTCACGGTTAAATTTATTTTTCACTTCTCCTATCGAATAGGTAAAGCCAGTTTCCTGTTTTAATTTTTCTAGCCGTTTCACCGCTTCTTCCTTGCTAAGCCCCGATAGGTCAGGCACAGTCAGAACCGCCGTTTCCTCAGACAAGCTGCCCAAGGATATGACAAACGATACTTCTGTCTGTACGGCGATACGCTCTTCTGGCTCGATGCTTTGGGAAATGACCCTGCCCTTTTGCACGACGTCGCTGTATGTTTCCCGGATGTCGCTAGTACGGACCACCAGGTTTTGCCCGGCGATCAGCTTCTCCGCTTCTTCCCGCATCATTCCGGATAGATCTGGCATCATAACTTCCTCGCGGCCCCCGCTCATAATTACGCTGATTGTCTCTTGTGCCTCCGCGACAGCCCCGCCGCCTGGCGTCTGGCTTAAAATTTTATTTTTCTGGATGCTGTCGGAATAATTCATCCCTTTGATCACCAGCTGTAGATCTTTTTCTTTTAATAAAATCTGCGCTTCCTCGTAGCTCATGCCCGATACATTCGGCACATAGCGCTGGTCCCCGCTCAACGCGGCGGAACCGTCCGTACTCGCGATCTCCTTTTTCGTAAAACCGATATTGCCGGTTGCATATAAGCCAATACAGGCGCATATGAGCAGGCACGCCACGCCGATGCTACACTTCATCCAAAGGGGCAGTTTCCAGTTGACCTTATCATCCGTTTTTTCCACAATGCGCACGACTTCTTCTTCCCCCTGCAATGCGTAAAAAAAGCTCTTGGCATCCTGTATCCGGTATTCCTGGCGGACATTTAGGCTGTTCATAATCGCGTTTTCTATATTCGGGTCGATGGCAACCCCCATCTGGGACGGCGGCTTTAGCTGGTCGTCCGCCAGACGCTGGATGGATTCTTGCGGGCGCCTGCCGGTAATCATACAGTAAAAGGTCGCGCCCAGCGCGTAGATATCTGTCCACGGGCCCTGTACCCCGTGGCTGCGGTACTGCTCTTCCGGCGCAAACCCAGGCTTAAGGATCACCGAAAGGCTCTTGGACTGGGCGGTCGCCGCATACCGCGCCGCGCCAAAATCTAAGATTTTTACTTTGCCTTTTCGTGTGATAAAGATATTGTCTGGGGCGATATCCCGGTGGATAATGCCCTCTTTATGGACTGCCCCAAGCCCCCGCAGCACGGACAGTACGATCACCCGCGCCTGCGCGACGGACAGGCGGCGTTTTTTCTTAATAATCTCTTTTACTGTGCTGCCGTCTAGCAGCTCCATTACGATGTAGCCGCTCCCGTTTTCTTCGAAGCAGTCGTAAATATCTACAATCTCCGGCACGGCTTGAAAACGCGCCAGACGTTTCGCTTCATAAATAAAGCTCTCTAATCCAGCCTGGAACTGTTCGGTCGCCTGTCCGGAAAAGACCGTAAGCTGCCTAACGCCATAGCTTCTGGTCGCAAAATCACTGGGCAGGTATTCCTTGATCGCCACTTTGCGCTGCAGTACGTTATCCCAGCCGATATAAGTAATGCCAAACCCGCCGTAGCCCAATACCTTCCCAACGGTATATTTTTTCCTCAGTATTGTACCCGGCAGCAGATAATAGGCCTCGCTTACATCCGTGCCTTTTTTGTATCCACAGTATCTGCATACCTGCTCTTCTTCCGGTATCTGTGCCATACAGCCCATACATCTTGCCATTTCCTGTCCCCTCCTGTTTTTGCACTATTCCCGGTACTGCAAAAGCACGACAGAAGTATTGTCCTGTTTTTTCCTGCCCTCGACAGCCGCCGTCAGGGCATTTGCCGCACACTGCATATCCGTTTCCTTTTTCTTTACAATATTCAATATCTCTTCTTCATTCAGGCTACGAAACAGCCCGTCGCTGCTTAACAGTACCATATCGCCGTCCGCGAGCGGGTACGCCTTTGCGTTTATATCCATCAGCGATACATTTCCGCTGCCAATATAGCTAATCAAAGCCTCCGCACGGTATTCTTCCGCCGCATACTGCGCGGGCGTAATCTCGCCCCGTTTGAGGCGGCTGTTTAATACCATCCGGTAATTGTGCTCCACATTTAACGTTAGGATTTCATTGCCGTGGATAAAGTAGATCCTGCTGTCCCCAACCGAAAGCCAATACAGCCCGCCGTTTTGGACCACTACGGCCGCAACCGTCGTACCGGCCCGTAGCGGGTTGCCGTTTTCATCCTTTTGTAAATATACGTTTCTATCCGCACAGGCTGCCGCTGCCTGGAAAAAAGCCGGTATATCGGATATCATGCCGTCCCCCTGCGCAAACCATGCATCCACAATACTGTCCGCCGCTACCCGGCTGGCCCTCTCCCCGCCGGCCATGCCGCCCATGCCGTCGCACACAAGCGCCAGCGCGCATCCGCCCTGCGCATAGGCGTAGATCGTATCCTGCTGCGTCTTGCGGGTGCCGATAATCGCAGACATCCCAACGTGCACAGCCGGCTGGCTTGCTGGGAGCTTTAGGGTATGGTAATCGGAATCCATCCCCGCATCGGAATACCAGCCTTGCGCCACATCTATTTGCGCTGCCTGCCCTAACTGTTTTTTCTTCCGTCTGAACAACTCTATACTCCCATCTGTCTTAAGAACCGCCGTTTCCATCCAAAAGATCTGTAGAACTCCGTTGGTTTCACTGTAGCTGCAACTATAGCTTCAATATATAGCCGCTGCTCCATTTCCCGTAATACGTCTTTTTGCCAACCTTTTTATACGCCCGGATACGGATATAGAGCTTGTTTTTGCTGACGTCGATGTAGCTTAATTTTATCGCGTTTTCTTTGCCCGGCTTCTCCCCGTTCATGCCGTTTGTATACTCCGGATTGTACGCCACGCTGTACTGGAATCCGTCGATCGACTTGTCCGGTTTCCAGTTGACCGTTACGCTTATCAATTTCCCTTGGCTGTCCTTTTGCTGGTTCACCTTTGTAATCTTTACCTGTTTCGGAAGGACTGTCAAAGACAGCTTTTTGTCCGTCTTGCCGTATTCGTCGACATGCGAATCCGACGCCGTAATCGTAATTACCGCTTTGCCAAAGCCTTTTGCCTTTACCTTGCCGGAGGCGCTGACGGAAAGTATTTTCGGATCGCTGCTCTTGTAGGAAATCTTGGACGCGGCGCCGTTGCACGTTGCTTTGAGTGGGAAAGACGCGCCGTATTCGACCTGTCCGTTTTTGATTGGCCCTTTGTTATATATAATCGTCTGTTTTGTCTTTTTTTTGGAAAACCAGGCCCGGTCGCTTGTTACCGTCGTCCGCCCGTCGCTCACCGCGCAGTACAGATACAGCCCGTCCGGCACGTCTTTTGCATTCATATCAATATATAGCGCCGGCCCTTCCCAGACGATTGCATGATAGCTTGAAGCGCTCAGCGGAAATCCGTTCCCCGTCTCAGCCGGCGCATAATACCACTGATAGGTATAATCCGAAGTCAGCCCGCCCGCTGCTTCTACTTTAAAAGACGTCACATTCTGGCTGCGCAGCATTTTGGGCGCGCTTACTTTCAATGGCTCTGTCGCGGTCTCGCCCCCGCCGGAGCCGCTCGTGCCGTCATCCATGGAATACCAGGCGTCGGACGATACGCTGATATGCATGACCGGAACGACCGCGCGGTATTTGTTCTGTACCCGCCCGTACATGGAAAACGCCCCGTTTTGATTTACAAGCGCCGCATACTTCTGCGGGCTTTCTTCTTCGACCGCCGGATTGCGCATCCACCACCAGCCGTTTTGCTCCCCTTTTCCCTGTTCGTCGCCGACACGCGCGCCCCTTGCGTACGCGTATTCACTGACCGGCACCTGACGGCATGGCGTAGGCGTCCCAATTCCTGCCGGGAACCCGTATTTTCGTTCTGCGAGTTCCTCCATCGAAGGCACGTAGATATAATCATCCGTTACGGTCTGCGGCGCGTAAGCGGAATTATCCACTTTGTACTGTTTTACCGCTTCCCGTTCCTGTTTGGAAAAAGCCGTGTGGAAAAAATTCCCGTTCAGCCACTTCCTCAGGGAGCAGTCTTCCCAGGTAACTTCAGCGTCTACTTCGTGGTAGCTTTGGCAGTCCAGCCCTTTATCCGCCATGACAAACAGCGTGTCCCCGTCATTGCCAAGCACACGCCACTTCAAACGCTCCCACTTAAAATAGCGGTACGTACCATTTCCAAATTGTTCTGCGTTATTTGTATCTTCCGCGCTTATCCTGTGGTATTTCATACCGCCTACCCATGCGTCCCCATAGTTGTCATAAGAAGCATTGACAATGGTGGACGTTAAAGCGGTGTCTTTTACTTCCGACTGTGGGTAGCTGCCGAAATAAATATTTGAAAACGTGACCTGGCTGCCGTCTTCATTATATTCCGGAGCCTGCGGAATCATCCGGTTATCCGACGCGCGTACCGTATATGCCGGCGTTATTCCAGTGACAGCCAATGCCAGCAGCAGGCTTATAACACCGTGTTTTACACAGCTATCGATTCCTTTGTGCCGTATCTTATTCCCTATCGCCAGCAAGGAACCTTGTCCCTTCTGCCGGCCGCCGGTTATTCTATACCATAACGTATGCCGTAGTTCCTGTTCATACTTTCTGTCATTCATTTTCTTTCTCCTACTGTAGCGGCAATCTTTGTTTCAGTGCGCTGGTATGCTTTCCCGATATATTCCAGCGCGCCACTATACTGCTCGACTTGTACCTGCTGCACATGGATATTGCCTGCAATCATAGACAGCGCCTGCTGTATTCCCCGGTAATTGCTGCCCGCGCCAATCTGGCCGGCAATGCTTTCCAACCGGTTTTTCTGCTGCCTTAAATCACTACTGTATCCATCCAGCTGTTTTGCGTACCTTGCCACTTTTCCAATTTCAATTTCAACCTCGCCCATCGTATACCCTCCTGACAGTTATTCCTGGATAAGAAATTGCTCATCCGTCAGCGCCCATCGTATGCCCGCCTGGCAATTATCCCTGGATAAGAAACGACTCATCCGACAGCATAATCTCATCCCCATCCTGCAGCGCTGCCGCATGCCCGGCGGTAAGTTTCTTTCCATTTACATATGTGCCGTTGAGGGAATTCAAGTCGTCCACATACCATCTGCCGTTGCTTTCAAACAGCATCGCGTGCTTTCTGCTGACGGTCTGGTTATCCGCAACCGCAAAATCCGCTTGTGTCTGGCTCTTGCCAAGTACAAACTGGGTTTTGTTGACCGTAATCATTTCCCCTGTCTTCTGCCGGATCATGCGCAGCCTCCTGCCTGCCGGAGGAACTGCCGGTCGGTTTGCGTAAGCCGCCTGCTGCTGGTTTGCATACGGCGTACTACGCTGCGGCCCCTGGTTCGCATAACCCCCACGCTGCGCGTCTCCTGGATTCGGGTAGTTCCCACGCTGCGCATCCCCTGGATTTGGGTAGCCCCCACGCTGCACGTCTCCCGGATTTGTATAGCCTCCACGCTGCGCGTCTCCTGGATTCGGGTAGCCCCCGCGCTGCATATCGCCTGAATTTGGATAACCCGCACTCTGTGCGTCTCCTGGATTTGCATAGCCCCCGCGCTGCATATCACCTAGGTTTGCGTAGCCCCCACGCTGCATACCGTCCTGGCCCGGATAACCGCCGCGCTGTATGTCTGGCCGGTTCGCATAGCCTGCGCCCGCATACCCCGCCCCCTGCATTTGCGGCTGGCCAGGCAGATTTCCCGCCTGCTGCGGCACATTCATCTGTTTCTTTTCCTTGGCATTTTTTATGGTCAAAACGATGGCCCAGATAAAAAGCACCAATATCAATGCCGGCAGGATACGGATGGTTATGGAAAGCGTCTTTGCTTTTGCAACCAGCCCGTCCCGCGCCGCTGCCAGCGCCTGGTAGGCTTCGGCCAAGCCCGCAGCTGTCGGCTCTTCTTGTTCTAGCGCCTGCGCGGCTGCTTTCAGCGCGCCCTCCAGCGTTTCTATAGACGCCTTTTTATAGCCGCCCTGCGCGCTAATTTCCGTACACTCCTGCCGTGCTGTTTCCAGCTGCGCATAAGCCTCGTCGATCGCCTTGCTGCCATAATAAATCGAAAAGTTATCCAATACGGCGCTGATCTCATTGATTGGCAGCGCGAAGGAAACCCCCGTATCTTCTTCCGGCGACTGACGGCAGCACAAGCCGACCACATACCCCTGCGCATCCAGCAGCGCCCCTCCGGTATACCCCCGGTCTACCGGCGCGGAATGCGAGATAAAAATGCCTCCTTCCAGGTATGTTTCCTTTTCTGTAACCATCCCCTGGACAGGCCGCGCCATGCGCGCGCTTTGCGACGCCTCCTGCCCGGCCCCGTTATCCGCCGCAATCCCCCAGGCGTATACCGGGTCGTTTACTGCTATGGCTGTACTATCCGCTAATTTCAAAGGTTCTTTCTGGCTGACGACATTCGCGGCGGACAGTACGCAGTAATCTTTTTCCGCGCTCTTTACCACCACTTCTGCCTGCGCGGCCACATCCCCTTCTATCATAATCTGTATATAATTCGAGAACTGTGAATTCTCTGTATTAATCGCATTCTTTTTACAAAATTTCTTGATGCTGCGGGGCGTATTGGACACTGTAGCGCAATTTGTAATGATATACGTGCCATTTTCCTTATTTGCAATCAAAAATCCGCTTGCAGACTTCATCTTCCAAAACCTTCCGGCTTCATCCATAAAACCGCTTTGTACTTCAATGATTCCCGCCGACGCGTCCGCCGTTTGCATATCTGCAGCCAGCGCCTTTACCGGCGACAGGATACCGATCAGGCAGATGGCAAGCAGCCAGATTTTAAAGCTTATTTTTTTATCAGCCATTTTCTGCTTCTCCACAACTACTATAACAGGGCACTTTGAAAAAGCGCCCTGTTTTTGTAGTTTCATTTTCTATTCTTATGAAATAATATCGTCTTTTAATGTATTTGCCAGATTCTTGTTCGCGTTCTCTGATTTCTCGTATTCGTTCGCCATATTGATCAGATCGTTCACATGCTCGTTAATCATGCGGATCATACGGTTGATATCGTCTTGCAGGTTGTCAAATTTCCGCTTGTATGCAGTCGCTGCTTCGCCGCTCCATACGCTGCCGGTAAACTGGTTTACGGTCTGCGTCATACTGTTTGTCAGCCTTTGGATTTCTCTTCCCTGGTTATTAAAGGAAGTTGCTGTACTTTTTAATCTCGCCGGTTCTACTCTTAATGTCCCTGTCATTATGTTATCCTCGCTTTCTTTTATCAACTATTCTTTCTTACAATATTTTTACAATTCTTTCTTACAATTCTCTCATTCTTTACACTTCATAACTTCTTTTATTTCTTTTATTTGTTCTATTTCTGTTTGATTACTTTCTAGCCCAGAAGCCGGAAACAAAATTTTGCCGTGTTCCGCAAAAACTGTCGTTATGTACTTATAGCATTTGCCAATTATTTATAAATTGGCCTCCTTTACCGGTAGGTCCTCTCCGTCGCCGTACGAATGTTCTTTGCTTCTGCCTCTTCATAAGACGCTACGATCTCTTTCAGGCGCGCTACGTAGTTATTGATCTCTGTGTAGAAGTTCTGCATCTGTTTAATATCGCTTTTGAACGCTTTGTCAAACGCATTTTTTGCTTCGCCTTCCCACATCGTCAGCAGGGATGCTTCTATCTGCTGCAACAAATTAATCTGGGAATTCAACTGCCTGTTGTAGCTTGCCAACATATCCGCTTTGCTCTTTACCTGACTTGAAGTTACTGTAATCTGTGCCATATTAAATGACCTCCTTATATTTTTTTATTTATCCTAAAATGTATATGCTACATCTTCAGATCCTGATTTATTTTAATAATTTCTCGTCTGTGCAATTTCGAGAATCCGTTTTTCCGCATGGTATGTATTTTCCGCAATTTTGCGTATTGTCTGCGCCGCGTTTTTTAAATCGGTCGCTGAGCGTAAAATATGCTCCCCAACCGCCGTCCCCTTTTTACAAAACGCGTCCGCGTTTTCACCTCTCCAGCTTGCCGCGATCCCATGAAAGCAGGACATATATTCGCTGTTTATCAAAGTATCCAGATGGCGCGCAATCTGCTCAAGCTCTTCGGCCTGCCTTCTGGCATTTGCAAAGTCCATCTCAATTGTATACATTGAATTTGCCATCTGCTCCTCCTTCTTTAGAAAACACATGCATACAGATGCTAAGGATATTGCCCAGCCATCTGTATGCGGCCACTTGCATACGCTGGGCTTAACCGTGCCTTGGACTATAAAATTATTATAAAAGCACATGATCCGGCAGCGCGTTTGCGAGTTGTTCCGCCTTTTCCTCCGCGTCAACATAAATCCCCGCCATCTCTAACAGGCTGGACGGGTGTTTTTGCATCCTGCCCAATATCCGCTGCATTTCCAGCAGGATTTCATCCAGGAAACGGCGTCCTTCATCGCCTGCTTCCCCTTCCCAGTAATAACGCGACGTCCGCACAATCTCACACAGGTTCTTCCATTCCCTTTGTACATCTGCGACCTGCTGTTCGATTTCCCCGGCTTTTTTCTTCAGCTCCTGCGACGATACCTTTAACTGGACTTCTGCCATAAGCCTTCCTCCTATATTTTCAGATCCGCGATCAGCGAAGAAATCTTTTTTTCACAGGATTCATACTCTACCTTTGCGTTTATGTCATATGCATAGGCGCTTTTTAGATCGTCCACCACCGCCCCCATGGCGCGCAGGTCTTCCAGGAATACCCGGTGGAACGCCTGGCTGCCGGGGCCTTCCCACATCTGCTGTAGCGAAGCCACACTGCTTTGCATTTCGTCTATTTTCTTTTCGACCCGCCTGATGCTGGTTTGCATGCGGTCGGCGTCGCTACCAAGCCTTCCTGTGTGGATTTTAATTTTGTCTGCCATGCCCTACTCCCTGTCAACTCTCCAACAACACTTGAATGTGCGCCATATCCTGCAGGTCTACTGCCCGAAGTGTCTCCTTATACTGCCTTGTATCCGCCTGCGCGGCCTGTATCACGGCCTCTTCCGCCTGCTCATACAAGTACACTGCCCGTTGGATAACCGCTGCCATATCTTTGCAAGACTCCGCCTGCTGTTTCAGGAAAGAACTTTGTCCGCGCAGCTTCTTTGCGATCTCCCGGCTGGATAACTGTGCACACAAAGCATCCAGTTGTGCGATTTCGGCAGCAAGTTTTTTTTCACAACTCTCCAATTCCCCTGCCAGACGCCGCAATTGCTTTACCTGCACCTCAGCTTCCATTGGCTGTCCTCCACTTATTTGTTTGCACCTGCTGATTGTTACTATACCAGATGTTTTTTCTTTGTGTGCGGTTATGTCTCCATCGACCTGTTCTTCTGTCTAAACGGCACATTTTACTTCCTGCCGCAAACCAGGCGCTGCAAACATACTCCAGCTTGTCACACAAATATCAACCGGCTGCCGTCGTGGACGCCGTTTGCATATAGGCTTAGGCTATGGTCGAGCAGCGTGCCGGTATCCATGGAATACAAGACAAAATCCGTAATACGCTCCGGCTTTGTTTCCTTTACTTTTTTTGCGATCATCTCGCTGATTTCTTCCATGACCTGTATTACCGGCACGTTTTCATCCAGTAAAAAGTCATAATCCGCGTCTAGCGCCGGAATATAAATATCCGCCATTATCATTGCCATTTCCCCGTTTCTATCGTATATGCCATGCGCGATCTTACGATCTTGCCCTATATTTATTCCTTCTTTATTCATTATCTATCCGCACGAAAGCCTTCCATGCCTAGCAGTTCCCCAAGCCTTACTGCCAGTTCTTCCTGCATACAATGGATGCATGCCGCCCCGGATGCGTTCTCCTGGTCGATCCGCCTTACGCGGATGCCTTCTTGTCGGACGGCTATTTTTTGTTCGCATTCCCCGCTCTCACTGTTTCTACAAGAAAACTCCAAACACGCATCTTCTGGCAGGCTGTCTGTAATTTCACCCGCCAACCCCAGCCAGTTTTCTGCCGACATTTCCGAAAGCCCGACGGTAGCGTGTTCCCGTTGGCTCTTTTGCATCACTACGACCTCTGGCCCCGCAATATAACAGCAGCGTAAAGGATGCGTGCATCCTGCAACTTGCATTGTGATACAGCGTTTTTCTTTCAGCATTGCCGCAAGCATCCGGGCGTATGGCTGCCTGACCAGGGCGTCGCCTTGTTCCCATGCAACTACCCCTTTTTGATACAGGCCGGCAAGTACGCGGTGGAATGCCTCTGGCGGCATCCGTCCGGCGGCCTCTTCTGAAAAAAAGCCGTACCACCGCTTGATTCCAAGCCCTGCCAAAAGCAGCTTGACCTCAGCCTCTTTCAGATAGTAGATCTCACTCCCTGTTTGTCCCATGCACGCACTCCTTCACCGATTGTTTGTAGCTTCTGGACAATGGCACCATAATGCCATGCTCCAAGTACACCGCGTTTTCCGAAAGCCGGATTTTATCTAGATGCTGCAAGTTAAAGGCAAAACTGCGGTGGCACCGTATGAAATGGTCCGGGAGCTGCTCCAGCACATGCTCCAGGGTATCGTATTTGCTGTATTCTTTCCCCTGGATGCGGATAAACACTTTCCGTTCCCGGACTTCAATATAATAAATCTGCTGCAGCGGGATGCGCGTCCTGCCTTCCCGGTTTTCTATGACCAGAAATTCCCCGTTATCCGCCTGCCCCCTGCCTGCCAGATAATTTTCCATAAATTCCCGAAACACCTGCCGATGCTGTTTCCCCGTATACGGATACAGCAGCAATGACGCCGCCCGTACCGCCGGGGTTAAATATTCCATCGGCGACACTGCCGCGTCGGCGACCAGCAGGATTTCCGCCTTTGTATACAATTTACGGATATTTTGCAGCAATACGATCTCTTCCTGTCCCATAATCCCTACGCATGCCAGGTCCAATAGCGGCTGCTGCTCCAAAAACTCCCGGAGCATCCTAGGCGCAGCAAAACACTGCAGCTGCAGTTCTTCTTCCGAAAGGTAGGCAAACAGCTCCCTGCTTAGCTTCTTAAAAATTTCCATCTGCTCCTGTCTGCGGTAATAAACAAGCATTGAAACCAAAACATCCTACCTCCTGGCCAGCGGCACAACAATCCGGGCGGTATCTGTATCCGACGCTGCCTGCGGCAGACAGCCGATCCCAGGCGCCATCGTCTTTGTCTGTTCCGAATAAGGGAGGTAATCAAAATCCAACACCCGGTTGTCCGAGGTATTCCCGCCAAAATGGACGCCGGCCTTATGCCCGGTGAACGCTTCGTACAGCTCGTCGCCATAGATATCCTGATGGTCTTTTAATGAAACCGCGCTGAAAAAGAAAATATTATGCAGGCTGCCCTTTGTAATAATATTGACCAGAAACCCTTTCATCTGGAACTCAGAAGCGTTGACCATCTGGATAAACCATTTCATATCCGCGATAAAAATGTAATACGGCTCTTCTTTGGACATTACCTCATAGATTTCATCTTCTTCGCAGTCTTCATTTTGCAGCGCATGCTTCTTTTGATTGCGCTCCTTAAATATAGGCAAAAGCCCGCCGAAGAAATCATATACGGCCTTGTCGTCGTCCAGATAGCCGGCGTTTACGGACGTATAGTTCTTCAGGTCATGGGCGTCGTTATCGATTACGCATACATTTCCGCCCTTTTCCATAGCCGCCTGGATGCAGACTTTTAGGAAATTCGTCTTGCCACTACGCGCCGTCCCGTAGATCATATAGCAGTAGGTACGCCGCAGGTCGATACTGTAGACCCTTGCGTTTGCCCCGTCGTACGCAACCGGGAGCAGTTCGCACTGCGCCAGCGCACTTTGATAGTCTTCCAGGGTGTGGAACTGCGACCATACCGGCTTCTTTGGAATCTCCGGAATCCTGCGTGCCGCCCTGCCTGTCCATGCTGCGCGCATTTCTTCGCACCGGGCGGTAATCAGTTCCATACGCTGGTAATCATTTTCCGCTTCTTTCGCCAGCGCAGTCTGAAATTCCAGGATGCGCCCTTCATAATCCGCCAGCCCCCGGCCCTTTCGCCCGCTTTCTGGCAGTACTTCAATCTGCATAAGGTGCAGTACGTCCGTATATTCATACCGTTCCTGAAGCTGCAGGCACAAAGCAGCCGTAATATTTTCACAGACGCGGGATGTAATGTCGTTCATACCGATCCCGCCGCCAGATACTACCAAAAATATCCCCTGGCTGACCCCTTCTTTGGAGAGGGTAATCATCATCTCTTCGTAACGTTCGTCGGTCTTTTCTTTAAACGAACCATAATTGTCTACAAAAACTATGATCGCCGGCAGCGTGACCCCGTGCATCTGTACATACTGGCTGTAATTGCCTCCCTTAAACAGCGCCTTGCGCTCTTCCAATATGCTTTCCATCATGTTGAAAAATTTACTCAGCCTGTCTAGATCGCTCTCGTACATGACGCCGCCGACCTGCGGGGCTTCTTCAAACGCAGACATCATTTTACTGCTGAAATCAATCGCGTAAATATTTACCATATCCGGCGGATACCTGTGGATCAGCGCGTAGGCGATCGTCTGCATCATCGTGCTTTTCCCGCTGACAATGCTGCCGACAATTGCCAAATGTCCAGTTTTCGCAAAGTCGATAAATAATGGCATCTGGTTCTGGTTTGCCGGGTCGTCCAGTTTGCCAAGCACAATCTCCAAGCTCCAAGCCCCGCTGTGCGCCGGCCACTGCCCATCCTGGAAACAACGCCCCGTAAACTCTTCGAACTCGTCGAGGTACAAATGATCCGGCAGTACTGGCATCCAAAGCTGCATATGGTAGTTGTACCCACATTCTTGCGCCATCTGCGCCAAATATTCCTTCACGGCGTCTAACTGGGTCTTCTCTTTTTTTTGCGGCATTTTTACACGCCCGGCAACCGACTGTTCCAGCATTTCTTCTATAATGCCCTGCTTTGTGGGTTTTATTGCCTGTACTTTGCGGTACAGGTTCAAAAAATCGCAAATCCGGTCTGTATTATAGCGGCTGACCGGATAGTCCAGCTTTTGAAACCACATAGACTTATACATCCCTTGGACCAGCCTGGAAAACTGGTGGCTGTTCTTGCATTCTGAAAGCGTGACTTTTGCCGCCTTCTGCGCCATATCCAGACAGTCCGCCAGCTGCTCTAACCACATATATTCCACGCGCTTTTTCTGGGACAGCTTAACCGAGTTGCCGGTCATCTCTACCGTACCGTTTAGATTCACCATTTTGGCAATTTCCGTATTGCCCATAGTTACATTCTCTTCATAAGCGGCGCCGCTATAGCCAGACTGGAACAACTCGTACACTTCGTCGTTGCCGACCTGCAGATAGCAGCGCCCCGCCTGCGTAATATAGGCGGCGTCCGGCTTGTGGAGCATATCGTTGCTGTCTTGCTTATCCTGTACGCGCAGGCACAGCCGGAACTTGGAGTTGCTCCATATATTGTCGTCTACCGTCCCGCTTGGCTTTTGCGTAGCGAGGATCATATGTACGCCAAGGCTTCGCCCTACTTGCGCTACTGAGATCAGTTCCCGCATGAAATCCGGCTCTTCCCTCTTTAGTTCCGCGAACTCGTCGATAATGATAAACAGGTGCGGCACCGGGAGCGTCGCCTCCCCATTTTTATACAGCCTTGTATACAGGTTAATGTTGTTGACCCCATGCTCCGTAAAAACACGCTGCCTTCTGCGGTTTTCGCTTTTTATCGATATCATCGCGCGCTTGACCTGGTTGCCGGACAGGTTGGAAATCTGCCCTACCATATGCGGCAGCCCATCGAACAGGTTGGCCATGCCGCCGCCTTTATAGTCGATAATAAAAAATCCGATATCATCTGGGCTGTAGTTTACGGCAAGCGAAAGCATATACGTCTGCAACGTCTCTGACTTCCCGGAGCCTGTCGTACCTGCCACGAGCCCGTGCGGGCCATGGTATTTTTCATGCACATCCAGATAACATGGCACGCCGCCCGCTTTTGCGCCGATCATCCCTTTGATATTGTCGTACGTCCTGTTCTTCGCCCAAAGCTCCCTGACCGGCAGCTCCTGCGGCTTTGTCACATTCATCATTTCAAAAAAAGTCAGCGCGTTCGGTATCTCGCCTCCCTTTTCCATTTCCTGCACTTGCAGCGTAGACAAATGCCTTGCAAATTTTTCTAGCCGAAAACTATCTGCCTGGTCAAAACGTATATGCCGCGCGCTCGCTTCTCCCGCCAGCGCGTCAAACATCCCCTGGAACCGGAACGTGTTTTCAATGATAAAATCACAGGCATTCGGAAGGTCTTCGTAACGCTCGGTCAAAATTACCGTCGTAAGGCCCGCGGCCGGCTCTTTGTCGAAAATATAGCGCGCGATCAGCTCCCCTTCCAACAACTGCATATCTGAAATAAATAAAAGGTAATACGGCTTTGGCATCTGCCCGGTATCCACGCCGACCTCCTGCGCCTCTTCCAACCTGGCGCGGAATATTTTGGTCAGCTCATAAAACATATCGCTCGCCTGTTCTGCGTTCGCCGCGCAGTACCTAGTCTTTTTATCTTCTGACCACACATGCGGCAGCCACCTGGCAAATTCCCATTCCTTTTGTTCGTTGGACGTCTCGCTGTTATATACGAACCCAAGCTTTACATCTGTGTAGCAGTTATTAGCCGCAACCTGCGCCGTCAGCAGCTTCGCGACCTCGATCGCCCCCGCTTTTTGCGGCCCGCCGACAATCCCGATCAAATTGTGCTCCGCTAAATCTAAAACTACTGGCACATCGTAAAGCGTTTCGTAGTTTTCTTTAATGAAATGCGGCTTATCCATCAATTCGTCTTTCTGGACGGAAAACTTCTTCGCCTGCGTCTGTATCTCAATCTGGAACGGTACATTACCAATCCCAAGCCGGTGTTTTAAGTAATCCCTATGCGTCGTATTGCGGTTCCATAAAATCCCCTGCCCCTCGTCATAGGACAGGCAGACGCCTGCGTCCGGGTACATTTCAAACAGGCTGCGGGCCGTGGCTTCGTATTTTTCTTTGATTTCTTCGGTCTTTTCCAGCAAATACCCGCTATAGCTTTCAAATCGCTCTTTTTCCTTTTCCCCGTCCTCCTTTTTCTGGTGGCGGATATTCTGTATCGACCAGAAAACGCCAAGGAGGGCGGATGAAACAGACATCACAAGCCCGGAATACATGGACAATGAATTTCCACCGGACGCAGGAGACGCCATTAGCAAACACCCTGCCGCCATTGGGAGCGCCATCGTAATGGACGGGCCAGCCGTTAAGATCAGCGGCGACATCTTATCTTCGCTTTTCTGCGGTGGCATCTCGATCTCCACGGCTCCTTGTACCAGTTCCTGGAACGTCCTTGGCGAACGATGGTACACCGTCTTGCCAACAGACAGGCGATTTACAGACCGCCTCGGGGCCGTTTCCTGTTTGTCCTGCATCTGCTTTAATTTCGCCGTATTGATCTTTGCCCTGCTGCCAGCCACATCCACAGCAAGGCAGCTGCCTAGATAGATCATACGCAACCCCATAATATCGATACACGCGCCTGGGCTTAGCAGCCGCTCTTTTTCGATGCGGAACGAATTTACATACGTCCCGTTTAAGCTGTTATTGATAATCTTAAACCCCGCCCCGCTACGTACAATCGCCGCGTGCTTGCGGGAAACCAGTTTCATATAGTCGTAGGAAATATCGTTTTGCGCCTGCTCGCCAATTGTAATCTGGCTAACGCCGGACAATAAAAATTTCTGATAGGCATGGAACACAGACGTTACATATTTTACAATCAAAACAATCTCTTTTTCCCCATTGATATGCAAATTTAAGATGTCCTGGTCCTGCAGCCCATGCCCTTCATAGCTCCCGCCGTTTTTCTGGATGCTGTAACAGGCGTCCTTTTTAAAACTCCATGTATGGTCCATAACCTCCAGATACAAGTTCTGGTTTTTCTGTAGATGAAAAAAGTCACTGCGCAGCGTAATCGCATAATCCGCGTTATTGACAGAGGGAAGCTGGTATTCCCGAAATGCTTCTTTGGAATATACTGATATAATTACATTCATTTACCCGTTCCTCCGTCTCTGATTCGAAAGAGAATCATCCAATGACTTTTTTGCCTGCCTCTCCTGCGCCGTCATCTGTATCTGCCTGCGCTGCTTCCTTTTTTTTGACAATACGATAATCCATATGGTAAAAGCCGCTATCAGCAGCAGCTCATATGCCAAAATCGCCTGCTCAGACAGCAATACCTGTACGATCTCGTCTGTATTCATAACTGCCCCCTCTTACTCTTTGAATTCAAACACAAACTCCTCATCCGCAAGCCGGAAACGGTCTCCGTTTTGCAGCTTACAGCTTTCCTTTGCCGCCATACGCCTTCCGTTTACAGACGTCCCGTTCACCGAGCCTAAGTCTGTCAGATAACAGTCATCCCCTTTCCGCTGGATTGCGGCATGTTTCCTTCCAATGGATGAATTGCCGCTAATACAATAATCGCACTGGCTATTCCTGCCCAGATAGGAAACCTGCCCGGACAATACCACCTGCTCCCTTCCTTTTATGCGTGTGATATACACTTGTTTCTGCCGCAGCTTAGAAGGCATGCCCGCCGCGCCGCCGCTGCCCAAAAGCACCGTATACTGCTCAAGGTCTTCTTCTTGGCCCAGCGCGCCCGCATTGTCAGCCGCGCCTGAAAACCCGCTGTTGCCATTCCAAGCAGAAGGCCGGTCGATATATTGCCGGACATGCTCCAAACTGTAGTCGCTCTGCTGTAAATAATTTTGAAAATCTATCAGATACCCCGGCTTCGTATCCCCGGCTAATTTCAGTTCCAGGTAAATCATATCGTGGATAACGGCAAACAGGTTGTCTGTCATACTGTTCGCACTGATAACGGGCTGATAAATAAAATACAGTTCCAGCGTTTCTTCGTTTATAAAAACCGTATCGGGCTTTACTAATAAATGCGCCGGATACAGCCCCCGGTGTTTTAACGCGATCTCCACATCCAGCATCTGAGAAACGATCCGCCAGAAAATCGTCTCCGTCAGCATCCCGTTTTTTAAATATTTATCCATAGAAATCGTACACGGCGCTTCATACGTCAGCTGTTTTTTTCCGTCATAAGATATATGAAAAAGCCCCGGGATGCTATTTTTTACTAAAAAATCCATCTCCCGCTCATTGATCCGCTCATTATAGGCCATCTTGCCTTTAACAATCACATTTGGCTTTTTCATATGTATTCGATACTTCATTTATCTCCCCGTCCTTTTCCTTTACTCATTTCCCCGTTTTCATTTCTGCTTGCTACTGGCTTTCCCGGCTTCCTTGGTTTTGCCTGTTAACTTCTAGTTACTAGCTTTCCTGAATTTTTTGGTCTTGCTTGCCGACTTCTAGTTACTGGCTTTCCCCTTCTTGGACTTCCTTGCGTATTTCGCGTGCAATGCAGTCCCCCTCGTAAAATTCTACTTCCTCCAGGTTATAATCCTGCAAGAAATTCAAATACGTCGTCAGCTTGTTTTCTTGGTAGCTTTCCAACACGCTCCGGTTTAGCGGAAGGCCGTCTTCATTGTCCATATACGCTGCGCTTTGCATCCCTTCGCTTAGTAGCAGCGACAGCAGCACCATACCGGCTTTTTGCCGGTTTTCACTTTCGCTTTTTTTTACGGCATAACAGTTTTTCAAGTTCCCGATTAGTTTCCCGTCCTTTGTAACTGGGGCCGCGGCGAAGTCCGTGGAAGGCACCGCTTCTACTGTGACCGCTTCTACCTGCCCCAAATTTGACAAGTCCCCGACAATCCAGCCCAACGGGTCTTCCAGATTCTGGAACCTGGAAAAGACGTCGGTATTGCCTTCGTCTGCAAACCCAACCGCCGCGCCTTGTTCCGCCAGCTGCCTGATATCTACAGACTCCGGTACTGTTTTCTCCTTTTCTTCACTCAGATAGGCGACGCCAATCTGTACCGCGGTCGGAAGTAGGTAGGCCTCCCCCTTTTGCATACCGTCCAGATACAAGTACTCCTCCAGCTGCATAGTACGCAGCAGGCTGGATAATTCCACGCACTGCTCCTTGCAAGTCTCCCACGACACCCCGTCCGCGCAGAATACATCCGGCAAACTCCCCTGTTCCAAAGCCTGCGCCAGCTTGTTTTCATACTCTTTCGCGTCAAACACTTCCGTATGAACGGTAATCTGCGGGCATACCTGGGTGGCGCTTTCCGACAGCCGGGATACAAGCTCCTCCTGTTTGGTATCCGTCCCTGCCAGAATCCAGGCGGAAAGCTCTTCTGCCTGGATTTGCGTTACATCAATCTTCCCCCGTCCGGAAAAAACCGTCAGGTTCAGCCCTACAACCGTGCCCGCAACTAGGATAATCACTGCGGATGCTACTGCCACGATCCATTTCCTCCTGCGGATTCTAATCAGCTCTTCCTGCGGAATCCTGACTTTTTTACGGGTAATAAGCGCGTCTTTAAACTGCCTTGTATTTTGAAAACGCAGTTTTGGATCCAGCGCCATCGCTTTAAAAATAATCCGCTCTAAATATTCATCCGCCTGGATTTGATATTCCGCAAGCGGTTTTAGTTCATCCTGCATTACCCGGTCCCTGGAATCTATCGGCTTCTCGCCGGTGACCATTTCATAAAATACGGCGCCTGCCGCATAGATATCTGTCGTAAAATCCTGCGCATCCGTAGACGTATACTGTTCCGGCGGCGTATACCCGGCTTTTACGACGACTGCTTCCGTACGTTCTGTCCCCTGCAGCCTGGCAGCCCCAAAGTCAAACAGCTTAATTGTGTTTTCTCCGGTCAAAAATATATTATCTGGGCTTACATCCTTATGTATAATCGCATGCTGATGTACTTTTTCCAGCGCGTCCAATAGGGCCGACATATACCCGACCGCTTCTTCCACCGAAAACCGCCGTTTTCTAAGCACGTCCTTAAGCAGGGGCGCGTCTACATATTCCATAATGATATATGCCGTCTGGTTTTCTTCAAAAAAATCAAAGACGTTTACAATATCCTGTTCTTTAGAAAATAGCGCCATATTTCTGGCTTCTTCCAAAAAACGTTGCAGCTGCCGCTCAAATTCAATTTTTTTCTCGCCGGAAAAAACGCCGACCCTGCGTTCTCCCCCGGCGCGGTTTACAAGGCCTGCCGGATAAAATTCCTTGATCGCGACGATCAGCCCGAGCGTAACATCAAACGCCTTATACGTAATCCCAAACCCGCCGACGCCGATACGCACCCCAATCACATACCGTTTGCGCAAGACCGTTCCGGGCATTAGCTGGAACGCCTGCCGTTCCCCGGCTCTTTCCGTGTACCCGCAATGGGGGCAGGTTTCCCTGCCGTCTTTTCGTTTAAAACACCAGAAACATATTTTACTTGCCATGATATACCTTTCCCTAAAGCGTGTTTGAAAAATACTTTCCGTAAGATGTGCTTCACATTTTGTACCCTAAGGGGCATGCTATTGAGAATCTATCCCAAATTTAGGAGGCATGCCCTCGCTACGCTGGGGCAGACCCTAGCGGGCT